>NZ_JACJRC010000033.1 GCF_014697025.1 Alkalinema sp. FACHB-956
CGTCCAATTCGATCGCTTCGATGACTCTGCGTCGAAAATCTTCACTGTAGGGGCGGGCCATGGTCAGCAGGGGGAATTACTCACTTCCCTTCTAGTCTACGTCCTAAGGTCGCTGGCTTTAGCTATAGAGAATGGAAGCGCTTTTTTCTCTCTGAGCAGTCAGCATAACGGCAAAACGCAGCGGCGGCTAGCAACCTCGAACTCTGTACCAGCGGCTTTCGCCCGTCCACTGCCGTGACGTGTTAGGTTGCGGCTACTCTCCCCGACTATGCTTCTGCAAGAAGTTTTCATAATGCTTTCTGAGTGCCTCGCTACTAGGTAATGAAAACGTATCCTTTGGCAAAATGAGCTTCTTGCCCAAAAATTCCTGATAACAGGTTTCAATAAGTTCTGGGGCAACTATTATTTCATAAGTATCTGGCTGAACCGATAGTAAATATAGATCAAATAAAGTGTGTATATCCGCTCTTAGTGGCAACCCATTTGTGATGTGATTAGTTTGAGTACCTTGATAGGGAAAGATATGCGCCGCTTCTATTGCTGGTTCTGCATCACAGCCAGAAATAGCGCACCGACCAGCATAAGCAGTAAGTAGCTTACGACGAAACTCAGATTGCCCTTGCCGTTGCACAATAGAAGCTGTGACTCTTCTTCTTGCATCCTCTAGATTCTCAACATTAAAGTATCCTTCTGCTTCAATTCTTTGTCGCTCGTCTTGCAACTCCGCTAGGTCATCCTGGTTCTCAAGCCGATTACTCCAAAACTCGTTTAGACGACGTTTATGTCTGCCTTGCTGAAACTCTACACTACGAGTACGGGAAATTGGTGAATTTAGAATTTTGGTGGATGCGTTTGAGTAAGACAACCAAAATTCAGAACTTTCAAGCAAGACACTAACATCTGTAACATCATCTAGATGTGCCCAAGTAAGAGGATCATACTTTTGCGTGGATTTAACGGGCTTATAATCAACTTTAGGAATGACTACTGGGTTTTGGTCTAAAAGCACCCAAATACCATAATCAGGATTAGACAGATTGATTGCAGCCAAAAATATGCCACCCACCACTAAGCTCACTGTTTGTTCATGAACTCCAAACCACGCTTCGTCTGGATGTTGCGTATGTTCAAAAACCAGATCAAAAAATCTTACTAAATCCCTACTTAGGGTGTTAGGTAGTTTTCGATGTTTTGCGACCCATTGCTCTATGTCACTTTGCCAAGACAAAGGGTCAATGCCCCTTACGCTTTTGTAATGTCGGGCAAACAGTTCAAAAATCTGATTGATCTCATCTACTGACCTCTCACCAAAACGTACTCCTGTCCGATAGCCCAAGTTACGCCAAGTTAGTCTTTGAAGAGTGATTGGTGAATAAACCTGTTGGCGAATAACTGCATCTTCCCAACCTGATTTAAATTGTCCTCTACGGAGATTATCTGGATACTTGCGAATATCCTTCTCATATTCAATTTCTGAGATGATTTGTTCGCACTCTTGAACATCAAGCACCACCGGACAACCTCTCGCTATGTCCTCACCGATATTTTAAGCAACCTAACGCAAAGTTCACCTGCTGTGGGTTGATTTTGCTGAAACCAGTTTAGCATTGCCAGTCAGGTGCGACGATCGGTTAGGTGGGGCTAATCATGAACTTTTTCTAGATTTTTTGCCGGAAAACGACTGCCGACGGAACAACCTGAAAAGCAGATCGAACGTTGCATCACACAGATGAGTGAGAAAATACCCGATCGCTCTCAACAACCCCGATCGCTGCTTTCGCGGATGGGATTCTGGGCCAACGAGCCGATCGCTTTTGCAACACCCCGTGAGGTACCTACAGTCTGCCAGATGAATAAACTTGTAGGTCACCTCAGCTTCATCGTTACCGTTAACGCAGCCGTTCACGACTCAATAGATCGAACGATTGGTAATCACAAATATGCTTGTCCTAACGATTTTAGCTACCGTTATAATTTTGCCGATCGCCCTACGACATTGCCAAATATTACGGGATTGCAAAATTTTGAAATACGGTTGACAGAACCTTCGTTTGTCCGTAGGCTTGTTTCTCATAGCTGAGTACAACCGTGTTAAACACCCCGATTGAAATCAGCTTAAGCTCCCGAAAATTAAGGCGCTACCCAACGTTGCTGGTAACAACAGAGGGCAGCTAAACCCCCAAGCTGATCTAGGCAGCTAGGCGGTCTGACACGGATTGTAACATTCGATCGGGCCACCCTACTTGTCCTGCGCAAAAGGGTGGCTTTAATTTTTGGGGTTTCTTCCCGTCTCTACAATCAGGAGAAATCCCATGTTTACTGGCTTCGGCGGCAGCGATCGCCCAGAGAATTCGATCGACGATTCCCGCAGACCCTTCCAAATTTACCTCCTCGGCACCCGCGAAGAAATCCAATCCACGATCAACCAACTGCAAGTCGTGCGGTTTTGTGAACGGATTCGTTGGAGTCCACCCATTCCCGTCCTTGGTTCCGATTGGAAATACATCAGCATGATGGAACGCGATCGGACGTTGGAGTAGCGGCGATCGACGAGTTGTCCTAAGGAGAGGCAAAACCGGGATTCAGAATCAGTGATTTGTTGACTGCAAATACTGAAGACAATTCCGGTTTTGATGAAAAAACAATCAATTGTCTATGCAGAATAGAATGTCAACGGCAATGATTGTGACAACCTGAATCAGACTATTTTGCTTAAGAATTCATTAAGCAGGTATAACCGCTTGTTACCTAATAGCATCAACACTTGTATCGTTTTCTTGACGCTACAAACAAGTATTTCTTCAGCAGGATGCAAACCTGGTTGGCCAATTTTTATTATCGACAGTAAATCATAGAAATTTAGATTTCTATGCATATGTGATTAGCCTCTATCACATTATGACAATCCCAATGATAATCCCAAAGTTTTTGAGGAGACGCCTCATCCAGCCTGACTAATCAACATTCTGCGCCGTCGAATTTAGGGCACCTAACAATTGAATCCCTAAAAATTGTGATTCCAGTGGCATGCGATCGCGTTTTTGAGGGGTTTGATGGGTTGCCTGTGATTTTTTATTGGAGATTTAACGGCTGTCAAACTTGATTTCCAAGACGGGTGAGGTTCTTTAGGGGGCACTCAATTGTTTGTTCAGAATTGTTTGTTCAGGGTTAACTATGTTGCAAAGCGGATTGAAATGGCTACGTCATCGACTAGTCGCGGTATTAACTTATCCTGGAATTCTCCTCAGCCTTTTGATGTGGTTCTGTTTGAGCCTATTTGCACCCACAGCTCTTGCCACAGCTCTTGCCAAGGATCAATTGCTGACGCCTATAGCAGCTCCATCACTCAACAGCACACCCGCTGAAACTCCCCTCACCCTACGTGAACCAGCGCCTGTCCAACTCGCCCAAGCAAACATCTGCGCTAATCTCGACACCAGTGCCTACTATCGCATCACCCCACGCCATAGCGGTAAGGCGATCGATGTCTATGGGGGGCAGACCAGTAATGGTGCAGCACTGATCCAATGGCCCTACCAAGGCGGTGCCAACCAACAATGGCAATTGAAGCGCCTAACCGATGGCTACTACACCATCAACGCTCGCCACAGCCAAAAAAGTGCCGATGTGACCGGAGCGAGCCGCGATAATGGGGCGAAATTAATTCAATGGCAAAACACCAACAGTGACAGTCAGCGCTGGTGTTTTCAACCGACCGGAGATGGCTACTATCGCATCCTTGCCAAACATAGCCAAAAGGCGATCGATGTCCCCGGTGCCAGCCAAAACAACGGGGTTCAACTGATTCAATGGCAAGCTCACACGGGAACCAATCAACAATGGCAACTCACCCCCGTTGCAGCGATCCCCGCAGTTCCCAGTCCCGCCACCCAAGGACAATGGAGTAGCCGCATTGCCTTCCCCTCGATTCCCGTCGCGGCAGCCCTGCTCCCCAATGGCAAAGTGGTCACTTGGTCTTCCTTTGACCGCAATACGTTCGTTGGCAATCAAGGCCCGCAGCAAACCTATACAGCCATCTTTGATCCCCAGACCAACCAAGTCCAGGAAAACCTGGTGACCAACACCAACCACGACATGTTCTGTCCTGGGACTGCCCTGTTGGGAGATGGTCGGTTATTGGTGAATGGAGGCGGCCCCACGGTCACAACCACCAGTATTTTTGACGGGCAAACCAATCAGTGGAATCGATCGGCAGATATGGCCCAGCGGCGTTGGTACAACACCTCCGTCACCCTACCCAACGGCGAAGTCTTCACGTTAGGTGGCAACCGCACCTCTGGCCTAGACGGGCGAGGTGAAATTTGGAATCTCACTCAGGGTTGGCGGACGCTGACCGGTGCGATCATGACTCCCTTTTACAGTGGGAATCCGCTCAACCGCGCCGAAGAACATCCCCACCTGATCGTAGCGCCCAATGGCAAACTGTTTGGGGCTGGCCCTACCCCCAACCTGCAGTGGCTGGATCTGGGTGGCAGTGGGTCTTACCAAGCTGCTGGCCAGCGGGGCAACGATATCTTTAACCAAAACGGCGTCTATGTCATGTACGACGTAGGGAAAGTCCTATCCGCTGGGGGCAATCCCAATTACGACGGCGCAAACTCTGAGACGACTGCCTCGAGCAGTGCTGCTTACACGATCGATATCAATAACAATCAAGCCACGGTTCAACAAGTCCCCTCCATGCGTTATCCCCGCGCCTATGGCAACGGTGTTGTACTCCCCGATGGGAAGGTCTTGATGGTCGGTGGGCTGAATAACGGCAAAGCCTTTAGTGACAATGGTGCAATCCTCGCCGCAGAAATGTTCAATCCCAGCACCAATAGTTGGTCAACCATGGCCAGTATGGCGACACCCCGCACCTATCACTCCGTTGCGTTACTGCTACCCGATGGGCGCGTGTTAGCTGGCGGTGGCGGATTATGCGGGAGTTGTAGCGTCAATCATGCGGATGCTGAAATTTATAGTCCACCCTATTTATTTAATGGCAGCCGTCCCACGATTACCAGTGCACCAGCAGCCGTGGGTTACAGCCAAAATTTTACGGTTCAGGCCAGTAGCGATGTCACGGAGTTCACCCTGGTTCGATCGTCGTCCGTCACCCACAGCATTAATACCGATCAGCGCTTTAAGCGAGTCAGCTTTACAGGCAGTGGGGGCAATTACACCTTAAACTTGAATTCGAATGCTAACGTGACGCCTCCCGGTTACTACATGTTATTTGCCTTGAATAGTCGGGGTGTGCCCAGTGTATCCAAAATCATTCGTGTAGGCTAGGAGGCCCGGTGATGAAAAAACAGATATCCCTGATCGGATTAGCCATCATTTCTCTACTCATTGTGCTGTTTGTCCATCTGTGGCAACCGACTCCGAGTTACAGTACCGAGTCCGATCGCGCAATGATGTTCCCGAACACCCAGGTAGCCGCACCCGCACCGTCTGCACCCGCTGAAACCCTTGCTCAAGAACAAGTTAGTCAGATTGCTCAGAATCGTGGGGAGGATTCTCCCTGTTTCTATCGCAAGCCAGACGGAACGGTTGTGGATTTACGCAAGATTTGTCGAGAAACGGATAACGGCGTCATGCCGTCTGGAGCCGTTCCCGGCAACAGTAATGCTGCCATGACCCATAGATTGACGAACCCAGCTATGCAAATTACCCCTGCCAACGATCCAGGGGTTTTGTATCTTTCCAATAGTGGGGATCCGGCCCCGATCGCCGCTGCCAGCGCAACTGAATGGCAACCACGCCGATAGATCTTGCAGCCGCTTGCTAGTGCACGGTCTAGGTCACTGAACGGTCGGTGCAGCGTGCAGACCACTCACACGCGACCGACCCATTTTTCGAACTGCAAGTCCTACTTCTTGCGCAACACAACCCCCCAGATGCCAGCCAGTAGCAGCCAGCCCATCAGGTTAATCCGCGCATCAAAAATCGGCACATCAAATAAACTAAACACACTACAGGCTGCGAACGTTAATACAATGGAAAACATCGCATAATGATCATTCCAAGAATGTTGTGATTCCCTTACCCACATCACCCCCTTAAACATCACCCAGCCAATCAGGGAATAAAAAACTAACGTTGCAGGAATTCCCATCTCTGCCGCTAGCATTAACGGTAAATTATGGGGATGACCAATGTAGTAGTTCATTGCCGCTTCGTACATGGGCGTAAAGTTGCGCAATCCCCACCCTGTTAAAGGCCGCTGCTGAATCATCGACCAAGCAAACTTCCATTGGGTTGTTCGTAGTGACGCGATCGGTCGATCGAGGAACAACTCATCATTAATTCTGGCCCAGATCATCCGAGGCACGATCGCCCGAAACCAATCCCTTAACGGCGGTGGCGCATAGGCCGCTTCCAACACCGCCACCACCACCCAAGTTGCGACCCCCAAGACCCAACGCCAGCCCACGTAAACGGCATACAACACACAGGCTGCCAAGGCAATTCCCCAGGCGTTGCGAGAATTGGTTAAAAACAGCGCTACGCCGTCTAGGGCTACGATCGCGCCTAATCCGAGAATAGATAGCCAACGTTGCCAACCCCGATCGCGCCGGGTAAAGAGGGTCTCCACCCACAACCCCAGGGACAACGTAAACGTCATGACAAAATAGCTCGCCAGCACCGTCGCGTAGTAGAACAACGACGACATGCGGCCTTCCGGGCGACCCCCTTGATGCACCAGCCAATCCAGAATAACCCCATCGGAATCCGCTCCATTGGGATTTTCTACGGTCAGCAACTTAAGATGGAAATGCCAATCCCAAAACAGTTGTCCTAACCCAACGACCGCGATCGCGATCGAGGGCAAGACCATCAACCAAGCCATGCGCCGCAGTTGTCCCGGAAATTCAATCAACCGACTATGGGCAACAAAAACGATGAAAAAGGGGAGAAAGTTAAACAACCCTGGTAACGAATAGCCCTTGTACTGGGCAAACAGGGCAATAATGATCATCCAAACACCCAGCATCAGCAGGACTTGGTTGACCAAATTCTGCACCAATTGGTTGGCGTACCTTGCCCAAAGGACAAAGGAATTAATCAGGAGCGTGACGCCCCCCAGCAGGGTGCTAAACGGTAGCAGAACCAAGCCAAGCTGTGTAACGTACCAGTGGCGACGAAGATTAGGATCGGGATGGGGTTGAAAAAGCATTGCACCATTTTAGGGCGCAGGCGGTTCGGTTTAATAGATGGCTGCATGAGGTGCAGGCGGAATTATGAACTGTAGGCCATCACCATCCCCCCGTCATCGTTACCCCGCGTCAGGCGAATTTGAGCCAAGGTAAAAATGGTCGGAATAATGCGGGCATAGTTCGTAGAAATGCTGCGCCAGCCCAGATCTGCCAAAAACCAAGCCCACATCGCAGGCCCCAGGAACGAAAAAGCCGTTCTCACGGTACCGTAGCGGGCGGCATTCATGGCCATGCCGTACTGGGCCATTCGCATCGTCACCTGGGTCTGCAAGTGGGAAACGGTCGCTAAGCCCCCGGCGGCCAGTGTGGAATTGGCTACTTGGTAGCGGGCAACATGGAGGGCAAACTGACGGGCAATCAGTTGCAGCAACAAGGGCTTAACCACGGAACTGAGGGCGATCGCACTGCCCCCTTTGATCACCAAACTCATGGGATCCTTTTGGAGCGCTTGGGGTAAGCGATCGAGTAAACTCGTGTGGGAGAGCGATCGCTGTACCCGCTTGCTCAAGCTCACCTGTTCCGCCTCGGGGAGCTTCTTCCAAGCACGGTTGAGCAAGTGCAGAAAAATCTCGGCTTCCAGTTCCATGGTGGTCATGGCAGCTTGGTAGGGCAGACGCAGGTAACGGCAGACTTGCAGTAAGGCTTGACGATAACTGACATGGTGGGTTTTGCGCTGGAGAACCGTCATGCCATCTGCCGCTAAAAACCGAAACCGATTTTCCAACTCATCCATCCAATCCTCCCGATCGAGGGCTTGAATATCTAATGGATCCGTTTTGTTCAGGTAGTCGATCGGATTAAACTTGGGACGAAACAAGATTTCAGTTAGTTCGCACAGTTCTTCCTCAGTTGCCAACTCCAAAGCCGCCCGTAGCTCGTCCACTGGTCTACTCCTCCCACGGATGGAACGCTGAGCATTATTCTAGCGAAGGTTGTTTTCGCTGCGGTAAGGAGGCTGCAACTGCAACCCGTCACAGCCCCTCCAGAGTGGGCGGGCCAGCCAGTCAGGACTCCGGGGACTGGGGCGGCTGCATCGGGGCGAGAACCGTCCGCTCAAAGCCCTGGAGCGTTTCACGGGTGCCCACAACCAACAGCCGATCGCCCACTTGCAGGCAAGTTTCTCCGGTGGGGTAGCGGAGGACTTGATTCTGGCGATCGATGGCCATGATTGTAGCTCCTGTATGGCGGCGAATATTGCTCTGGGCTAGGGTTTGACCCACGATCGAGCAGTTGTCACTCAGGGTATACCATTGGTGGTTCAACCCCGAAACCATCGTCTCTAAGTCAGTCCAGCCCCAATAATCTGCCCGTGCAGGCAGAATGTCCCGATACCGACCGTTGCGATAGCGATTGACGGTCTGCTGAACCGCTTGGGGAGTGGTGCCCAATTTGAGCAGCATATGGGCTCCCATTTCCAACGCGGCTTCAAATTCAGGTTGGACGACTTCATTCGCCCCCAGTTGATAGAAGGATTCGATTTCTTCGTTAATGTGGGCTCGTACTGTAACATCCAAATCCGGCACCAGGCTTAAAGCCCGAGCGATCGTCAACCGAGTCGCGATCGGATCGGGCAGGGTAATCGCCATGGATTTGGCCTGGGGGAGGTGGGCTTTTTCCAGAATTAACGGACTGGACGCATCCCCAAACAGATAGGGGATCCCTTGCTGGCGGAGGCTGCCCAGCGCAGACTCATTGTTGTCAATCACTAACAAAGCATGGCCTTGGAAGTACAGCATCCGCACCAGCGTTTGGCCAACCCTGCCATAGCCAGCCACCACAATGTGATCCTTCAGGTCTGCCGCAGCACCCACGATTTGGGGTTCAGGCTGCACGGTCAGGGCATTGAACCAAGGGGATTGCTCTAAATAACGCAACCCGATCGGCGCTATTTTCAACATAAAGGGAGCCATCAACAAAGTCACCGCTGTGGTTCCCACGGTTAAGCCATACAGGTCTTCGGAAAACAGGCCCTGACTTTTGGCAACCCCGGCTAGGACAAAGGAAAACTCTCCAATTTGGTTAATCCCAAAGCCCACGGTGATGGCCGTTTTCAGGGAATACCGAAAGCCAACAATGATGGCAATGACGATCGCGGCTTTGCCTAGCATGACGACGGTAACCAATCCCAACAGGGTGACGGCATGGGCAAGCAGAAACCTGGGATCAATCAACAAGCCAATGGAGGCAAAAAAGAGGGTGGCAAAGACATCCCGCATCGGCAAGACCCGATCGAGGGCATGATCGGCATATTCGATATTGGAAATCATCAAACCTGCGACAAACGCACCCATCGCAGTTCCCAACCCCAGGGTATGGGTCAGGTTGGCGATCCCAAGACATAACACCAACAAGCTCAAGAGAAACAGTTCTGAGGATCCCGTGCGCACAATTTTCTGGATTATGGGAGGCAGGCTCCATTTACCCACGATCGCGGAGACCGTCAGGAAGAGGAGGACTTTGAGAATGGCCGCAGCGATCGAGATACCAATGGTTTGTTGGGGGTAGCTCAGGGTGGGCAAAATGGCCAGCATAATGCCCAAACTTAAATCCTGCACAATCAAAATGGCTAACATAATTTGACCGAAACTTGTTTGAATTTCGTTACGTTCGATCAAACTTTTGAGCACCACAGCGGTGGACGAGAGGGAAAGCACTGCACCCAGAAATAGGGCCTGCGGGATGCTCTCCACCCAACCCGTGAGATAGGCTAAGCCACCGCCCAAGAGAATGGTGCCGAAAATTTGCAGACTCCCACCCCCGAGGGCGATCGTCCGCATCCGCAGCAAATCCCGCAGGGAGAACTCCACCCCCAGCGCAAACAGCAACAGAGCCACCCCAATCTCAGCAAGCACCTGAATATCGCCCGATTGGCCCACCCACTGGAGTCCCGCCGGCCCTACCACAATTCCACTGATTAAATACCCCAGTAAGACCGGTTGACGTAGGCGATGGGTGATGGCCCCTCCAAGGGTCGCAGCCCCTAGGACAACCACCATTTCTCCAATCAGGTCTAGTTGATTCGCCATACTGTCATCCACCCCATCCGATCGAAGCCCAATAGAGTCACCTTACACTGTGTTGCCTCACACCATGCCCCCTGATGCAGCGTCATCTTACTACCGTGTCCCCGTCCATTTCGAGAACAATACCACAATCGCTTTAACGATCTAGCGAATCTATAAGCCAGGATCTGAATGTTGAATTTTATTTCTATTTTCCATTGTTTATTTTGTCATTTTATTGATTCTCCAATGTATTTCTATTGTGATTGAGTTATAGAATCCATGGGAGATCTTCTTAAGTTGTTAGTCGTTTCACCATTAGGATGACAACCATGCTTTGCGCCCATATTCCTCGTTAGGGGGGGGGGTACCCACAGACTGCGAAACGACCTATACAACCTGCGGGATACCTAGACTTCAACTGTTAACGCTGACATTCATGACTCAATCGGAATGCCTATACTGCAACTATTAACGCTGGCGTTCTCGGCTGAGGATGCTGATGTATTGTCCGTCCGAATGCACGATCGGCATCGGCTGACTCCAGTGAATCCTGTCTGCAATCCGATGGCTATGCAATTGATTAATCGTGTCTTGAATGAATTCTTGATGACCGATTAAGTGAATCTGCAAGCGTTGTTTCTCATGTTGAACTTCACGATCGCTCCGATCGCTAGAACCTTTCGCCATAATGTGAGCTTCTCCTTGTTGAAGTGAATCCCATCCCTACCGCAAATGACACCCTTTTCACTGGTGAGAAGGGCCGGGGATGAGGGTCTAAAGAAGCCCAAAAATTTAGAGCCACCCCGTTTGACATCACAAACAAGAGTGGCTCGGTCAGATGCTAAAATCCTCATCAAGCCTCCTTGCTGTGCACTCAGCGAGGGGGAATAGCTACTTGGGGTTGTCCTACCAATCCCGAGTAGTGCCCTAAATTTTTAGGATCCAAGCGACTCCATGCTTCATACCAACCCATCTCACGAAAGAAGGATGTCCATGGCGATCGCTATGACAGAATACACTACGGAGAAAGGAGCACCCTGTCAATCCCACTTTACAAAACTGCTTAATTTGTATTTTTTGTTGATGCAGAATTTTAGCGCAGTACTCCAGAAAATCCGGTAGCCCCCTCAGCCTTGCAAAAAACACCCATCGAGGAATCCAAAATTACGATCGATCGTAAAGATTGAACCTCAATAGATTGGCAATCTTAGAAACGCTGAGTCAATTGATCTAAATCACTAAAAAAAGCGTTAAAACACTAAAAAGGATTACAAACTACTTTAGAAATTAAACTAACTACAATCTATTCAAAAAATCCCAAGAAACGCTGAACACTTCTTACTAAAAACAATTTCAAACCACTCAATACAACCAAAATAAGAACAGTTTTTACAACAGGCTAGACATTACTTAAGAAATCCCCCGTTCTTCCACCTGCTTAACAAAAAACTCTTCTAAACTAGGCCGTGCCAGCGCGATCGACACCAATTGCGCTTGGATTAACCGCAGACTCGCAATAAAGTCCTGCGGATCACCCTTGAGATAACCCACCCAAAACCCATCCTGAAAATGCAAACCCGCCAACCGTTGCTGCAAAATTTCCGGGTTTCCCCCCTTCACCTTCACCAAATACCGCTTCGCTTCCCCCAACAACTCCTGCATCGAACCTTCGCAGATTAATTCACCCCGATCGAGAATCCCCACCCGATCGCAAATCTTTTCCACATCCGACAGCACATGGCTATTAAAGAAAATCGTCTTACCTTCCCGCTTCAAAGAAACAATAATCTCGCGGATCTGGTAGCGACCCAGCGGATCTAACCCCGACATCGGCTCATCCAAAAACACCAAATCAGGATTATTGATCAACGCCTGCGCCAACCCAATTCGCTGCAACATCCCCTTGGAATAACGCCGCAGTTGCTTCTTCTTCGCATCTTTCTGGGACAGCCCCACCAAATCCAACAGTTCTGGAATCCGCTTTTTCTGCACAGAGCCAGAAAGCTGAAACAGCCCCGCCGTAAATTGCAGAATTTCCCACCCCGTAAGGTAATCGTAAAAGTAAGGATTCTCCGGCAGATAACCCACCCTTTGTTTAATCCGCCGATCGCCGATCGGCTGACCCAGCAACATCGCACTCCCCTTGCTAGGCCGCACAATCCCCAACAACGTCTTCAGCAGCGTCGTCTTACCCGCGCCATTTTGCCCCAGCAGCCCAAAGGTCTCCCCCTGGTACACCGTTAAATCCACATGCTGAAGCGATCGCACCCGCTGCACTAGCCAAAATCCCGCCCGATAGGTTTTGCAGAGATTTTGGGTTTGGATGACGATCGAAGGTTCCTCAACAGCTCTTACAGCGGAATCAGTCATGGCTTCCTAGGCAATGCACTTATGGAATGCTACTCGAAAAATGCTACTCGAAAAAGGTGACCCAGAGTTGCTTGAACGTAACGCCACGTCAAACGTAACGCCACTCAAATATGCCATGCTACTCGAAGATAGCCCTCCGCGCTACACTAAGCCATGTAGACCTTTCTTCAATCCCGACCCCGATCGCAATGGAACGCCCTAAGCTAACCGCTATTTTGACAGGAGTCATTTCCTTAATCCTCGGTTTTATTTACCTCGTCGTGGTGCAGTTCCTAGACGCCCGCGAAATGGTACCCGCCCCGATCGGATTTTTATTCGGCCAGTAAATTCCAGCCACCGAGGGCAATAGCCCAGCCCTTTTCAGGCTATTAGCCCCCGCAACGGCATTCTTTCCCGACAGCATTCCTTCCCAACCGCAGTACCTCTCAACGGCATTCCTTCCGTAGCCCTTCTGGAGTCAGTCTATGGTGACCGTCTCTCAGCCATCACTCACCACTCCCCCTCTGGAAAATGGTGATCATTTATCTCGCAGTGAGTTTGAGCAGCGCTATCAGGCCATGGCCCAACACTGCAAAGCAGAGTTAATTGAAGGCATTACGGAGGATGACCATGAGTATGATTATGTGGAAGGTGCGCCAGAACTCGTTGTGGAAATTGCAGCGAGTAGTGCCTCCTACGACCTCCACAGCAAAAAACAAGTGTATTGCCGGAATGGCGTGCAGGAATATCTGGTTTGGCGGGTTTTAGATCAGGCTTTGGATTGGTTTGTGTTGAGCAATGGCGATTATGTGCCGCTATTGGCCGATGCAGACAGCATTCTCAGAAGCCAAATTTTTCCAGGACTGTGGTTAGCAGAAACCGATTTATTATCAGGAAATCTCGCGAGGGTCGTTTCGGTCTTACAACTTGGTCGGTCTTACAACTTGGTTTGAACTCGTCAGAATACCAAGCTTTTCAGCAGTCCCTGATTGTAGATTAACCCCATGGGAGTTCGACAGATCTTTGCTGCGCAGCAGCCCCGACGATCGCGCAATACCACAAATTCATCGAACTAACGTTAACGCTGCCATTCATCCCGATCCTCAGGGGAGTCCGCAGGCAGTTCTTCTTGGAGAATCGGCGAGTCTTCCAGTTCCGCCTCCAGCTTCAACGGACGCACCACCCGATCGATCGCGTCTTTGACAAACTCCCGGACAAACTCATCGCGGCGATTCAGTTCAAACTGCCGTTGCACCACTTCCGCCATGCCCCCATCGCCCCAATCCTGATCCTGCCGGAAATATTCAATAAAACTCCGCCCCGCAATGCGCGTCAGATAGGCCGCACTAATCCCCTGCACCGCCCGCCCAATAATCAAGCCAGCCACGCTCACCTGCAACACCGTCGCAATCAGCGTAATCGCCCCTTTGACAATTCCTAAACTAACCAACGTTTTTCCCAGGGACAGCGCCAACTCCCGACTGCGATCGCGGTTAATTTCGCAGCCGTAAACCTTGCCAATTTCCACAACCATTTGGGCATTCACCGCCGCCGTCGCCAGCAAATCCACCACCGGAACCGGCGTCACCGCAATCACCCCTGCGCCAATCCATTGGAAGCGATCGACAATTTTTTCCGCCTGACTGCGCCGCTGGGCATCCAGGAGCCGTCGCGCATCCGCCCCCAACCGTTGCGACTGGAGCAAAATATTATCCGCCAGCAGGTCATCCCCCTCCGCCCGCAGCACCGCCGCCATATGGCGAATCAGTGGCATCACATCCGGATCCGGTCGCACCCGTTCTCCCGTATCCATCAAAACTTCCGGCGGATTGGCCGACACCGCAATCACATCCGTCCCCGCGATCGTCCCGCGCACCCGCTCTTTCAATTGATCTAGAATCAGCCGTTGATTTTCTGCCGTGTAAAGATCAGATTTGTTGAAAATCAGGATCGATCGCTTACCCATGGCGGCCAGCATTTGCAAGGGTTCGTATTCCGACTGGCGCAGATCGTTATCTACGACAAACAGCAATAGATCAGCTTCCGTTGCCAGTTTTTTCGCCAGCGCTTCCCGTTCCGTTCCCGCAATTCCCGCCTCCAAGATTCCCGGCGTATCCATAATCAGGATTTCCCGTTCCACCCCCTTCAACGCTAGACGGTAAGTCTCTCCCACTTCCGTCGTGCCCATGGTTGCGCCCACTTGCCCCACCATCCGGCCAATCAGCGCATTAATCAAAGAGGTTTTACCCGCCGATCCCGTCCCAAACACCACCACCATGAGTGCGCCCCGAGCCAGGTTGCGCTCAATTTCCCGCGATCGCTCCAGCAATTCCCGCTTGGTAATTTCGTCTTGAATTTGATCCAGTTGTTGTTGGATGGCTTTGATATTTTCCAGGGCAGCTTCCGCTTTGTCCGTTGGCACCTTGGGCGGAATGCGTTTAGCCGATCGTCGAGCGGTTTGACGCTGCGGCACAATCAGCAGGTAATAGACAAACGTCCCAATTAACACCCCCAGCAACAGGATCAGCAACCCCAACAGCACGGTCGCCAATACCGGAGAAAAGGCCAGTTGAGTAGCTAATTGGTTCAGCGAAGCCACCAGCCAAATCATCATGCTAAGAATGACGATCGTGCCAATGGTAAGCGCAAGTAAACGGGGCAAAGGCATGGGTTAGCAGGGGCTTGCGAATAATTTGGGCTGTGTCACAACCACAAGACAGAATGATCGTCCTGTCATCTTGACCAGCGATCCTTAAATGTTAACGATCAAACGTCTGCTCTTTCCAACAACAGTCGATACAATCCAGAGGGAATTCTCTCTAGCAATTCATTTTGAGCAGTTTATGAGTTTATTTGACCAAATTTTGGGTGCGATCGAAAATCCCAATCAGCAAGGCTCCCCTGACCAGCTAGGCTCCATTCTCGGCACAGTGCAACAACTGGCAGGACAAACCGGGATGGATCAACAGACTAGCCAAATGGTCATGTCCATGGTGGGCGGCTACGTGCGATCGGCACTCCAAGACCAGCAAGCCACCCAAGGCTCGGATGCGGTACAGGCCACAGTCAATCAGTTAAGCGGAACTTCTGCGGATCCCCAAGCTCTCTCCACGCTATTCTCACCAGCCATGCAACAACAGATTGCCACGGCCATTGGCGATCGCACCGGATTGGATCCCAACCTCATCCAAGGCATTCTGCCCACCCTGGTACCGGTTGTCCTCAATGTCCTGCAAACTGGAGCAAGTACCCAAGGCATGGCCACGGGAAATAACCCCCTTCTCAGTCTGTTTCTAGACTCCAATCAAGATGGTGACGTGGATATTGGAGATGCCATGAATCTAGCCGCAAAATTTCTGAACTAGGGGTAGCAACTTTATGACAGCAGGAACCATGGACTCAGCAGGCGGCTTAACTAGCAGGCTGAATCCATGGCACAGAACGCTTAATAGCGTAGACACCCAATAGCATAGAAATATGAGACAGCGAGCTGTTGGGGTAGCAATTTCTAACTCACCCCAACAGACACCCTGACCCAAGTCTGAGAATAGTTGAAAAATTCCCCCAAAATCACTTCACCCATCTCCCTTGAATTTACGAAATGGGTGGCCTCTTCTGGTATTCTAAAGTTCCAATACTGAATTACCGTCTAGGTTCCTTGGGCTTCGCTTTATTCACTTTGAGCTCTCGACCCAGCCATTCAGCCCCATCTAGAGCGTCGATCGCAGAGTCTTCTTCTGCATCGCTACTGAGGTCTACGAAGGCAAAGCCCCGTTTTCGACCCGTTTCTCGATCCATCGGCAGACTGATTCGTGATACAGTGCCGTACTCTGCAAAAACTTCTTTAATATCGTCTTCAGTTGCCTGAAAAGACAGATTGCCAACGTAGATAGTCACGATACTCTCCGTATCCGTCTTGAGGTTTCAAGGTCGATATTTTGCTAACGCAGCCTGCATGCAAGACAAAGGCTCGACAGTAGGCCGGTTCGTAGCACAATTACAGACCCTATATCTCTATAGTTGTAAGACATTATAACTGACCTGCTCAGGTGGGCGTATTACACTTTTCAAGGGCTTTTATCTCAGAATCTTTAACTTTATAGAAATAAATTCTTGTGAGTGTGTCATTAGATACCTAATTGTTTCTAAACACCCCTGAATTGTTTCTGAACAACAATGTTCTAGGCTGGGTCCCAGGCCGGGTTCTAGGCCGTCATGGAATGGACGAATTCTATGGGGATTCCGGACGCACCAAAGCGGCGATCGGGCCATCCTCATCTGGTCAGAATCTGGTTAGAACAGAGCTTTCATAACAGGTTTGTAGATAGTCCCAAGCCTCCCTCAACTCAGACCTACCACCAGTATCTTGAACAACTCAGTAAAAGTCCTGACTTAACATTCACTTAACCTTTTCCAGATCTTCTGTCAGACTTTCAAATCATAACTAGCCAGAACTGCTTAAGTTTTGGCAATATTGCTGATACATTTGGATAAGAACCAAATTTGTTTCCTAGATTACAAGAAGTTTAAGAAATGGTTGGGAAGGCCCGAATTGCGTTCCTGGCCTAGCTCTGAATCATCACGAATCGATCGTGCTTACGAGCTAAAATCCCTAAAAAAATTCCTAAGCATTTTAAATTTTCCCCTGACCAGGATTCCTCAGTGGATCCCAAGTAAATCATTGTAAAGTCGCTTCCATATTGGCATGGCGTCTTTTCGGTCCTGTTGCGGGATTTTTGACCCGACTCAAGGGAGCTCAAAAATCTGTGGAATTCCACGTTGTCAGGATTTGCCAACAGTTCACCCACGCATTCTCTAGATATTACTTTGGCCTTAACCTAGCCTTTAAGGTTGGCCTGTAGTGTAAGTAAGTAATTTGCGATACCAATCATTTTCCTGAGTTATGTTTTTGTCCCGTTCGATGGTTCGTTGGGTAGCCCCCGCTTCCCTGTGCGCATTAACCCTGAGTCTGACTGCCTGTGGCGGAGGTCAAGCACCTTCTTCAGGGCCTTCCGCAGCCACGAGTGCTCCCCCGGCTGCTGGTGGTGCTGGGTTAGCCATCAAAGGTGCAGGCGCAACCGCTCCCTATCCTCTCTATCAAAAGTGGTTTGATGAGTTCTCCAAAGCCAACGGGATTCAAATTGGGTATGAATCCGTGGGGAGTGGGGCTGGAGTCAAGCAGTTCCTCGCAGAAACCGTAGACTTTGGTGCAACGGACTCTGCTTTGAAGGATGACGAGCGAGCAAAGTTTCCTGCTAAGCGTGGGAAAGCCATTCAAGTGCCGACCACGGGTTTGTTTGTGGTATTTGCCTACAACCTTGATGGGGTTGATAACCTGAAGCTCTCCCGAGACTCTTTCTGCGGCATTGTGGATGGTTCCATCAAGACTTGGAACGATGCCAAAATTGCCAAGGATAATGCGGGTGTGAATCTGCCTGCGGATCCTATCACCTGGGTGCACCGTTCCGACGGCAGCGGTACGACATCCGTCTTCACGAAGCACATTGAAAAAGCTTGCCCCAACTGGAAAGCTGGATCCGGCAAGTCGGTGGAATGGCCGACGGGAACCGGAGCCAAGGGGAACGAAGGGGTCACAGCCCAGATCCAGCAGACCAAAGGCGCGATCGGCTACACCGAATTTTCCTACGCTAAGGAAAACAATCTGAAGATGGCGGCCCTACAGAACAAAGCTGGTGAATTCATTACCCCCACCCCCGATGCGGCAGCTAAGGCGCTCACGGGTGTTAAAATCCCAGAGGATTTTGCAGTGTCTGTACCCGATCCGGAAGCAAAAGAAGCTTATCCGATCGTGAGCCTGACCTGGTTGCTCTTGTACGAAAACTATCCCGATGCAGCCAAAGTGGATGCCCTCAAGAACTTTATGAAGTGGGCGATGAAGGATGGTAAAGCCGCAGCAACTGACCTGGGCTACATTCCCCTGCCCGATGAAGTAGCTACCAAGGTCTTAGCGACTGTTGATGGCATCAAAGCGGCTCAATAGAGTTTTTCGATAGAGCTTTGCTAGGGCTGTAAATGTTCGATATCAGTTCGTTTCCTCACACTCCTTGCTTATTATTTCCTCCTGATTAGATATGGCATTGTCCAATCAACAAGTGTCCGAAATCAAACGCGCGCGATCGCCCTTGGCTCGACAACTTGACAACGGGTTTGTCTGGCTGACGGGGTTGTTTGCAGTGGGGGTCGCCCTCGTGCTGGTGGCCATTGCGATTCGGGTGGGCTGGGAAGCGCTACCTGCCATCCAGCAGTTTGGAGTTGGCTTTCTAACCTCCTCCCGTTGGGATCCCGTTGAAGACATCTATGGTGCCCTACCGCAAATTTACGGAACGTTGGTCAGTTCGCTGATTGCTTTGTTGATTGCGATGCCGATCGGGATTGGGGTGGCAATTTTTCTCAGTGAAGATTTCCTACCGAACAAAATTCAACGTCCGATCGTCTTCATGGTGGAATTGTTGGCGGCCATTCCCAGTGTTGTCTACGGCCTGTGGGGCATTTTTGTCCTGATTCCCATCCTGCGAAACATGGGTGTGGCACTGAATGCAGGGCTGGGCTGGATTCCCTTGTTTAGTACGCGACCTACCGGGCCAGGTATGTATGTCGCGGGCGTGATTCTAGCCATTATGATTTTGCCGATCATTGCAGCCATTTCCCGCGATGCCCTCGTTGCGGTGCCCCCTGAACTGCGGCAAGCTTCCTATGGCCTAGGGGCAACCCGCTGGGAAACCTTGTTCAAAGTGATTTTGCCCGCCGCGTTTTCTGGAATTGTTGGCGGCATCATGCTGGCGATGGGTCGGGCCATGGGGGAAACCATGGCAACCACCATGGTGATTGGTAACGCCAATAAAATTAATCCTTCACTTTTTGACCAAGGCTCCACGATCGCCTCATTGCTGGCCAATCAATTCGCAGAGGCCAGTGGACTGCAAATCTCTTCACTGATGTATGCAGCCTTTGTCCTCTTTTTAATCACATTAATTGTCAATGTCCT
Source organism: Alkalinema sp. FACHB-956 (assembly GCF_014697025.1). NCBI lineage: Bacteria > Bacillati > Cyanobacteriota > Cyanophyceae > Leptolyngbyales > Leptolyngbyaceae > Alkalinema > Alkalinema sp. FACHB-956. Next base: position 19,584 of record NZ_JACJRC010000033.1, read on the forward strand.
CGCAGAACTCGTCGTTCGTCGGGTTCGGATGAAGGTTTAGTGGTACCCGTCCTATCCTGATGCACAGAGTTTTTCTATGAGCGACAGTCAACCCTTTATCTCCCGTAGCCTCCACCGCAACCCTTGGGCTCCCCGCACGCTATTTTCCAACGTTATGACGGGTTTAGCGATCGCCTGTGCTGTCATTGCGATTGTTCCGCTGGTTGCCGTGTTGTTATATGTCCTCATTAATGGCGTATCTCGCTTAGACTTAAATTTATTTACCCAAGTCCAACCCCCGCCTCGAGTCCTCAATGGGGGGCTCGGGAATGCCTTACAGGGAACCCTTTACACGGTGGGAATTGCCACCCTATTGGCAGTCCCCTTTGGTGTGATGGCGGCGGTCTTCCTCTCCGAATTTGTTCGGGATACCCGGTTGGCGCGATGGATTGGATTTGCTACCAATGTATTAAGTGGTGTGCCGTCCATTGTGGCAGGAACCTTTATCTACAGCGCGATCGTTCTGACAACGAAAACGTTTTCGGCATTCTCGGGAGGGGTCGCTCTGGCCATTTTGATGCTGCCGGTGATCGTGCGGACGGCCACAGAAGCCTTGGAATTGGTACCCAGTGAACTGCGGCAAGCAGCGGTGGGGTTGGGAGCAACCCGATTTCAAACCGTCGCCGGGGTTGTGCTACCCGCAGCCTTACCGGGAATTATCACTGGGGTCATGCTCTCGGTCGCACGGGCCGCTGGGGAAACGGCTCCTGTCCTATTTACTGCCTTGGGTTGGCCGACTTGGATCCAAAATATTTGGCAGCAGACCAATACGCTTTCTTTGTTGGTGTATAAGTTTGCAACCGCCCCCTATCCCAACCAGCAGCAACTAGCCTGGGCTGGATCACTGTTACTGGTTCTGCTAGTGTTGGTGACTAATATCCTTGCGAGATTTTTTATCCGTCGGAAGATTTGATGTCCTCTGGATTTCACGGAACCCGTCCATTATTGTGACTAAGGAATTAATTTTTAAGTTATGACTGCTTCACCGAACATGCTTGCCAAAACCGATACGGTTATTCATACCGATAACCTGAACATTTACTACGGCGATTTTTTGGCAGTTCGAGATGTTTCGATCGGGATTCCTCACAATGCCATTACCGCGTTTATTGGGCCTTCCGGTTGCGGTAAAAGTACGGTTTTGCGCTGCTTTAATCGTCTCAATGATTTGATCAAAAGCTTCCGACTACGGGGCAGTGTGCAGTACCACGGACAAAACCTCTACGCCCCTGAAGTAGATCCGGTTGAAGTTCGTCGTCGGATTGGCATGGTGTTCCAAAAACCCAATCCCTTCCCGAAGTCCATCTATGACAATATTGCCTTTGGCCCTCGGCTGGTGGGCTACAAGGGCAACATGGATGAACTGGTGGAGCGGTCTTTACGGGGCGCGGCCCTGTGGGATGAGGTCAAGGACAAGCTTAAGGAAAGTGGGACAGCACTCTCCGGGGGGCAACAACAGCGGTTGTGTATTGCCCGGACGATCGCCATGCAGCCGGATGTAATTTTAATGGATGAACCTTGTTCTGCATTGGATCCGATTTCCACCCTGAAGGTCGAGGATCTGCTGCAAGAATTGAAGGAGAAATACACGATCATCATCGTGACTCACAACATGCAGCAGGCATCCCGGTCTTCTGATTACACGGCATTCTTTAATGTCGAGCAAACCCCCAAGGGGCGGACAGGCTACATTGTGGAATACGATCGAACCGAAGTCATTTTCCAAAGTCCCAAGGAGCAATCGACCCAAGCCTATGTGAGCGGTCGATTTGGTTAATTCCGCGAGGGCGGATTGCAGCTAGGATCTCTACATTGGGAAATCTCAGCACCGGGAAATCTCAGCAAAGTGTAATCTTGGCAACTTTTCCCACGGGTGCATCCAATCCACGGTACGATTGAAAGGCTGATTTGTTATAAGGTTTGCTAAACGGCTTATGAAGCGCTATCTGTCTCGCCTACTGGCGCTCGTGTTAGTAGTTGTAATGGGGCTAATGGGTCTGCCGGGGATGGCCGCAGCAGATAGTCTCACGGGGAACTACAAAGAGGATACCTTGGGTGTCATTGAAGTTTTGGTAGAAGCCATTGATGCGACACCAGACAATCCCGATCGCAAAAAATTGGTAGAAGACGCTAAGCAGAAAATTAACGACTTTGCAGCGCGCTACCGTCGGAATGGTTCGGTTGTCAAGCTGAGTTCCTTTACAACGATGCGAACCGCTGTCAATTCCTTGGCCGGCCACTATTCGTCCTATCCGAATCGGCCTGTGCCCGAAAAAATGAAAAATCGCCTCAAGGATGAGTTCCGTCAAGTCAAGATTGCCCTCAATCGAGATGCCTAGGATGGCAGGCTGAGTTGTTCCAGGCTGAGTTTTTTATAGTACAAATGCCTATACAAATACTCAGCGGGACACCTCAATCGTTCAAAGCCTCCATCGTTCAAAGCTTGAAGACATTAGAGCGACAAGGGATTGCTTCCCTGAAATACTGTAAAGAGAATTCGGGGCTACACAATGGTAGAGCCCCATTTTTTTATTCTCTAGATTTTTTATTCTCTAGTTTGTCAAGTCAAATCGGGCCGTTATTTGTGAAATCGGGCCGTTATTTGATCGGGCCATGACGCGATCGCAAATTCTAGGTTCGTCAATTCTAAGTTCGCAAATTCTAGGTTCTATGACCGATGATCCAGTCAGCCTTTTAGAATGGATCAGAGCGATTGTGACGATCGACGAGATCAAGACCGTTGGACTGTAAGAAGAGAACACCCTATGGATTTGGTTGCCCTTCAGGGACTCCTGGATAATGCTTCGTTTGCTGTGCTGTTTGTCACGATGTTGGTTTACTGGGTGGGAGCTGCGTTTCCTGGCATTCCAGTGCTATCAGGGTTGGGAACAACCGGAATGGCGATCGCAAACATCACAATGGCAGCACTCTTAGCTGCCCGCTGGCTAGAAGCTGGTTACTTTCCCCTCAGTAACCTCTACGAATCCCTCTTTTTCCTGGCCTGGGGCATTACCACAATGCACCTGATTGCTGAAAATATGAGCAAAAGTCGTCTCGTTGGCGTAGCGACAGCTCCCGTTGCCATGGGCATTACCGCTTTTGCAGCCTTGTCCCTCTCGGATGATATGCAAGCCTCTGCCCCCTTGGTTCCAGCACTCAAGTCCAACTGGCTCATGATGCACGTTAGCGTCATGATGTTCAGCTATGCCACTTTAATGGTGGGCTCAGTTTTGGCGATCGCGTTTCTATTGGTTACTCGGGGACAAAATATTGAACTACGGGGAAGTTCCGTGGGAACAGGGGCCTATCGCCTCACCCGATCGCAATCTCCGGAGACCCCCGCTGTGGCTAACCCGATCTCTACAGCGTCAGATGGCAGTCAACTCCGGGGCAGCACGGCAGTCCTGGAAGCCCCTTCAACCTCCACCTCTGTGAGTCTGTCGCCCCAGCGTTTGAGCCTTGCAGATACCTTGGATAACATCAGTTATCGCATTATCGGATTGGGCTTCCCATTGCTAACGATCGGGATTATTTCCGGGGCCGTGTGGGCCAATGAAGCTTGGGGATCCTACTGGAGTTGGGATCCCAAAGAAACTTGGGCGTTAATTACCTGGTTGGTCTTTGCGGCCTATCTCCATGCCCGAATCACAAAGGGCTGGCAGGGTCGTCGCCCTGCGTTGTTGGCAGCAATGGGGTTTGTTGTCGTTTGGGTTTGCTACCTCGGTGTTAACTTGCTGGGCAAGGGCTTACATAGTTATGGCTGGTTTCTCTAGTCTGTCGGGGTTCTGGGGAAACTCACCGATCGGAGAATCAATCAATGCACCCGGTGGGCAAGGTTTAACGTCTCATTATGGATAATCGCTTTGTGCCCTTAGAGGAAGATGAGGTTCTGTTTGTCAAAGCAGGCCGCATTTTGATGGAAAATCCAACATTTAAGGTCAGCGAGTTTTTAGATGCTTTGGCGCAGGCGATCAGCGATCGAGAACTAGATTGGTCTGAAGCCCATGAAAGCTGGTTTGCCGATGGGCTGCCCTGTGATGCCATGCGACTGACAGGCTCTGGCTGGCAACGGGGCCGGGTACGAATTCGTCTAGAATTTTCACCGGCTAAACCCCAGGAAAGCTTGCCAGAGCATAGCAGCTCGCGAGAACGTGTCCGCATTCAGGCTCGAACGATGGAATCCGATGACTTGGATGAATTTGACTTGCCTTAACGGTTGACTGGTCTTCAAGATCGTTCAATTACCTCGTTCAATTGCCTCGAATGCCTTGCTAACCTTGCCTTGCTAACCTTGCCTTGCTAACCTTGCCTTGAATAGTGCCATTTCCGCAATCTTCTGCTGATTACACACAACCTTGCGCCTATGGCTCGGCCTCACTGGACAGCCCTCCATGGGCGACTCCACCAAACCCTGCGCGATCGACCGCTCTTGCCCGCTCGATCGCGCATTCTCATTGCGGTTTCCGGTGGTCAGGATTCCTTGGGACTGCTACAACTACTCCTCGATTTACAGGATTTGTGGCAGTGGAGTCTTGCGGTGGCCCACTGTGATCATCGCTGGCGTGCAGATTCCACAGCCAATGCCGATCATGTGGAACAGTTAGCGCAGGAGCGAGGCTTGCCATGTTATCGATCGATCGCTGAAACTCCACCTACCAGCGAAGCCGCAGCGCGTCAGTGGCGTTATGACTGTCTAACCAACATCGCTCAAACCAACGGCTTCACAGTAATTGCCACAGGCCATACCGCCAGCGATCGGGCAGAAACCCTTCTCTATAATCTGTTGCGGGGCAGCGGTACTGATGGGTTACAAGCACTGGCCTGGAGTCGATCGGTCTCAGACACCATACAACTGGTTCGACCGATATTAAACTTTACTCGGCAGGAAACTGCCACGATTTGTGCCAGCTTCCAGTTGCCCGTTTGGGAAGATGTAACCAACCAGGATCTTGCCTACCGCCGTAACCGCATTCGCCAAGAATTAATCCCCTACTTGCAGCAGCATTTTAATCCCCAGACGGAGTTTCACCTCGCCCAAACCGCAGAACTTTTGACAGCGGAAGTGGAATATCTCGAAGCGCTGGCCCGTCAAATCCGTCAGGAAATTCAGTCAGAACGGCCCCATTCCAGCACCGCCCTATTCAACCGCCGTCTTTTACAGAAAACCGCGATCGCACTCCAGCGCCGAGTCATTCGCCAGATTTTGCAAGAAACCCTTCACCATGCCCCCACATTCGCCCATATCGAAAAAATTGTTGCCCTATTAGATGCACCCCAAAAATCCACCACCGATCCCCTTCCCGGTGGCGCGATCGCCTGGGTCGAAGGAGATTGGATCTATCTGGGCCAACCTCTGAGGTAAACTTCCACTGCTGAGGTAACTTGTACTGCTCTGTAACTGCTCCGTACAGGATGAAGCCCTAATGGAGCCCTAGCCACCCATTAGGACGCAGCAAGTTGGGGCTGTTGGAGGCTGGTAAAGACTGCTTGAACTTGAGTCAAAGCCTGCTGCTGTGCGTCTTCCATTTGTTGCATTTGCACCGCAACTTCCGCCATTTCAGCTAATTTATGCCGTAAGCCGTTCAAACTATCCTGCACCGGTTGCAGGAGGGCTTCATACAGGGCGATCTTACCCACCACTTCTCCCAAACTCTGACGCTTATCCGCCAAAGCTTGGTCTTGTTGTTCTAGGTCACGTCGCCGATTGTCAAGCTCGGCTGATTGGCCGGTGAGGATACCCTGCGCTTGGTCGATCGCACTGCGAATTTGTTCAATCTGGGCCTCAACCTTCTGCAATTCATCCGATTGCTGGTGGCGCACTCCCTCAATCTGAGCAAAGACGGGGCCGAGATTGAGCCCACCTTCCTGAGCATAGGGATCCGGCAGCCCTTGCCGACGGGCCAAAATCGACTGGTGCTGGCGGAGAACGCCTTGTTTTTCCCGGAGATTCCGCCGTTGCCCAACTAGCGTTTCGTTCAAGAACTGGTAAGCATCCCGCTCATCCGCCAGTTCAGCCTCCAAGCTCATCCGATCGAACTCACTGACCTGACTGACTTTTGCCTGAAGAGCATCAATTTCCCGCTGTTTAAAGTCCAGTTCTTCTTCCTGACCCCGAACAAATTCAGACGACTTGTCAAAGTCAATTTGCAGGTCATTCACGATGGACTGGAGGTTATCCAGAGGCATTTTCTCCAGAGCATCCACATCCACCTGGTCGCTAATATTAACGCCATCAATCCCCTCGGTCATGCGATAGAGCTGGTGATGGATATCGTCGTGGTGCTGAATTTGGAGTCCCAGCATCTGGGCATATTCTTGCTTGATTTGCAAAGTTGCCTGCTGGAATTTCAGTTCAGACTTGGCTTGTTCTAAAGAACACTCCGACTCGCGCCAGTCACTCCAACGCTGGGCCAGTTCCTGGGATTGCTGATTGAGTTCATTCCGCAGCTGGTCGATCGAGGTGCGATGTTGTTCCAAGATTTGCCAGTGCTGATTCAGCAAGTCTTGATGCTGATTAACCTGGTTTGTTGACTGCTGGGACTGCTCCTGTATCTGCTGAGCAGACATGCGATTTCTAGCAATTTGCTGCAACAGTTGATCAATCTGTTGAGCCTTATCCTCATCGAGAACAGAAGCCCCTTGAAGTTCCTGTTGTCGTTCTTCTAAACGACGCAATTCCCCCCTCAGATGCTCCCAGGCTCCTTCGAGTTCCTGTTTCTGGCGTTCCACCTCTTGGTGGGTTTGCTCAAATTCCGATCGTGACTGCTCAAACTGCTGACGCTGCTGTTCAAGCTGCTCAAAGTCCTCCTCAAGCTGCTCTAACTGTTCCCGACGGGCTTCCATTTCCATTTCCCGTCGATTGAGCTCTTGGCTTTGGTAAGTCAGAGATTGCTTCCACTGTTCAATCTCTTCTTCCTGGGTTTTAAACTTTTCTTGGAGCCGCGAAAAATTCTGTAGAATGCTGACGAGGGGACGTCCAGCCTCCTGAATGCGTTGCACTTGTTTACTGTTTGTCAAATCCACCAGTAGCAGCGTGCCAGCACTGTAACGATTCGCTTCTTCGGCAGCAACGATTTCTTCTCCGTTGACAGCGCTCCAATTTTGCTCTGCGCGTTGGCAAGCCAGCAAGCGCAATTCGGCCTTGCTGCCTCCCATGATCCCGCCCTTCTTCTGAATGACCTCTGCTAGATATAGCACGCCGATAGCCCTCTCCCGTGTCTATGCCCCAGTCCTACAGAATATAACCTTAATCATGCAATCAATCAGGCCGCTTCCATGGGTTTCATGCTAGCAGGCCTGACTTTTCTGCAATGACTTTCTGCAATTTATGTTCTATATCCCATTATGCCCAAGGTTTTGCTGTTTCATCAGTCTAGCTGAATGTCTCTGGCGATCGTTGGAGATTTCGCAAAGGATATCTGAAAATTCGGAAGTCCCCTGACGGGCGATTCCGTTGAGGGCTAGCACGATCGTACCAACGGATAGGGACATTCAGGCTTCACAGTCTTAATTAAGATTCCAGTGAGGCAATCCCCAAGACCCGAGGCACAATAGGGAGAGATAACAAATTCTGCATCCAGCGGGAGATAATTGGGGATCCATGCAGGGTGAGCTGACTGAAATTGATGTTCGCAGTATTCTTCAGTTGATTGAATTGGGGCAACGCACTGGCCAGTTGCTGGTGGAGTCCTACGTCCCTTCTACCCACGGATTGGGTCGATCGTCGAATGGCTCGCCAGAACGATCGTTGGTGGGGCGATCCTGGTATGTCTTTTTCGTCAACGGTCAAATCGTCTATGCGGGCAACCCCAATGTGGGGTTGACACGTTTGCGTGGCTATTTAGGGCGCTATCACGCAGAAGCGGCCCTGGATAGTTTAAGCGTGTCTGCATATTCGATCGTGAATGCACCGGAGTATGGCTGCCTCTGGGCCTTACTTGAAAATCGCACGCTGACGCCGGAGCAAGCCAGAAATATTCTCCAGCGGCTCATTCATGAAACACTCTTTGACCTGCTGAGTTTGCATCAGGGGTACTTTATTTTTGAAATGGCCGCTCCCTTGACCCCTCAGCTCACAACATTAGAGATTAGTCCTCTTCTTACTCAAGTTGTGCAACAAGTTCAAGAATGGAAGCAGTTTTATCCCCATTTGCAGTCTTCGGATCAGTGCCCGGTGATTGTGGATCCTACTTCTCTGCGCAGTGCTCTCCCTCCCGGAACGGTGGCCGCGCTGTTGCGCTACGCTGACGGAGTGACTAGCCTACAGCAGATTGCCCGCAGCCTCAATCGGGATATTCTCACCGTTGCTCGGGCAATTTATCCCTGTGTACAGCGGGGATGGATTCAATTTGCCTATGGTGATTCGCCACTGCCAACTTCAGGGACTAAAAAAGATATTGCTACACCTTTGTCCTCTAACTTCTTGATGAATGCCCAACCGGGCTATTCTCCTAAAATTGCTTGTCTGGACGATGCGACAACGGTACTCCGCACTGTGGAGCATCTGTTGCAACGTCACGGTTATGGGGTTGCCATTCTCTCCAATCCTGTTCAAGCATTGAGTGAATTTTTTGAGCTGAAGCCAGACCTGATCCTGTGTGATATTGCCATGCCTGACTTGGATGGGTATGAAGTTTGTGCCATGCTACGACAATCCACCGCGTTTCGTCAGACCCCCATTATTATGTTGACGGGGCGTGATGGCTTTATCGATCGCGTGCGGGCTCGCATGGCAGGGGCAACGGACTATTTAGCCAAGCCCTTTAGTGAAGATGAACTCATTATGTTGCTGGAAAAGTACGTGGGGATGGGACAACTGGAAATTAACTCGGGGTAATTCGTCATTGACAAATTCTTCATTAGCAATAGGGGGCGTTAACCATGGGGAGAGCTTCAGCGCAGTCCCAACAAAGTCCCAGCGAAGTCCAACAGGTGATGCCGGTAGATGGAAAATTCAGGGTTTTCCCATGAACCTCATTATTATTTCGGCGATTGAGGGTACCTTAATTAATATCTAGGTGGTTTTTCCAAGGAGCGGTAAACTTCCCGCGATCGGTCAGGCCAATTGAGCAGGTAGGGGGTTATGAGTACAGTCTTAGTGGTGGAAGACAGTGTCACTCAACGGGAAATGATTACGGATCTCCTCAAAGGGAGCGGTCTCAGTGTGACGATAGCCTCCGATGGGGTAGAGGCTCTGGAGCAAATCCAGGGGCAATGTCCAGATTTGGTCGTTTTGGATATTGTCATGCCTCGGATGAATGGGTACGAAGTCTGTCGTCGCCTCAAGTCCGATCCCAAGACACAGAATGTTCCTGTGGTGATGTGTTCTTCCAAAGGGGAGGAATTTGACCGCTACTGGGGGATGAAACAAGGGGCTGATGCCTATATCGCCAAACCGTTTCAGCCCACTGAGCTGGTCGGCACTGTGAAGCAGTTGTTACGAGGTTAGGGGTACCCATGGTTGGTAATCCAGATTTTTTAACCGGTCGAGGGCAGGATCAGGCCCCTGAATTTCAGGAATTGGAAAGTCCTGAAGGTGAGTTGCACCTAAGGTTTTTTATTCCCTCAGGGGGGGAGTTTGCCCTGCCAGCCACGGGAATTCGGGAAGTGCTTTCGCCTTCGCCCGATCGTATTACGCCAATTCCCAATGTTTCTCCCCTCCTCCTTGGAACCTTGAACGTGCGGGGCCGAGTGGTGTGGGTAGCAGACCTGGGACAATTTCTGGGAGATCCAGTTCCTTTGAACACCGATCGCCAGGAAATTTCGGTGATTGCGGTAGAAGATCAGGACATCCTCCTTGGTCTCGCAGTCGATCGGGTGGTTGGCATGGAATGGCTGGACGTAGAGCAAGTTCACCCTGCCAGTAACGTCAACGATAGTGTTGCACCGTTTCTGCGGGGAGAATGGCATTTTGAAGAAGGAAAACGATTTCTGCGACTGCTCGATCAAGTCTCAATTCTGCGATCGGCTCGATGGGCAGCTTAAGTTCATCCGCTGTTTCTGCCAATTGGATAGACAAAGCGAGATCAGAGGGTCATTGAAAATTCCTGGCCCAGGGACCGTCTGGCTGAACCCTTAGTAATTTTCTTAAAATGGTATCCCTATGAAAACTTACACGCCTCGCTGGAGGTATCCAGATAAAAAACGATTCAGTTGTTCAAAACTTTAAAAATTCAGTATCCTGAAGTACCCTCGTCCGTTGAGGGAGCAGTCAACAACAACCGTTCAGTCCTGACTCCCGCTTGGGCCTTTCCTGCTTGGGCCTTTAGGTAACACAACTTCAGGTAACACAAGTGGTACACATACTGAGCGTCATCCTAGTCTAACTCTACAACGGAATTCTACGCCTGAGATCAGTAGGTAAACGGCTACAGGAGAAACGTCAAATCAGCGTCAAACTTTTTAACGGCATGGCAAGTAAGCACTGGGAGGAGGCAAATGGCACGCGGCACTGAATTTGCACAGGAATATCAACAGGCGGAAAAAGCCTACATGCAAGGGCGTTACGAAGAGGCGGCTGAGATTGTTGATCGCCTTGTCGTAGATTACCCCCAGGATCCCAGTGCGCGTTTGCTGAAGGGGCACATCTATTGCTATGGCCTTCAGCGCTATGACGTGGCCCAGGATGAATACCAATCGGTCTTGGGAGTCACCTCCGATCCTGAATTTGTGGACTATGCCAATACAGGATTGAACTACGCCCGCCAATGTGCTGCGGAAAGTAATGGCGCAGCAGGGGATGCGGAACCGGATACCGGGTCTCTCAAAACCTATGAGTATGAGGTATCCGGTTGGCAAGAGACTTCTGCCAGCACTGGGGGAGATGACTTTGTATTGGCGGATATGGATTTTGACCTAGACGAAGACTCTGCGCCGCTGCGGCAGGAAGAATCTGCCACATCTTTTCAAGCCAATCCCTTTGATTTCCAACCGAATTCCTTAGATCAGGTGGTTTTGGATACGGCTGATCCGTTTGCCAGTAATCCCTTTGGGGGGGAAGTTGCCAATGCTTCGGCGAATGGATTTTCTCTGGATGAACCACAGGGAACCTTGGATGACTTCGAGATTGCAGAGCCTGCGGATTATCCCCTGATGGATGAACCGCTGCCAGACGCTTTTCGTGAATTTGATCAAGTATTTTCCGAAGACGAGGAGACCGGAAATGCCGGGGTTCCTAGCCAAAACGAACAGGAAGGGAACCGTTCTCCATCCGCCTTTATGACTGGAGGCACGAGTGACTTTGGGATGCCGTTTACGAACCCATCCTACTCAGTGACCGAGGATGCCGATGAAGCCACACTCTTTATGGGGAACAGTACCAGCTTGTCTGGTGGGGATGCGCCCGTGAGAAGCTTTGATGTAGGGGGGAGAGAGCCTGGAAAAACAGCGGAAACCATGGAGATTTCCGATTTTTCCAGCGGGCCTAAGTTTGATAATTCTGCGACTGCCTTCAAGTCCACCTCGAATCCTGCTAGCGGGGGCGTCGATTTCTTAGATGATTTTGAGGATTTTGATGACTTGGGCAACTTAGCTGATTTTGACATGTCCGAAGATTCAGCTGGGTTTACGAGTCCTTCCATGGGAAGTAGCTTTGCGATGTCGGGTGCTGGGATAGCAACAGGCATGCCAGGAGGCAGTAGCTTCGGAGAAACCAGTTCCCTTCGGGATGACGAACTATTTAATTTTTCGAGTACCAGCGAGCAACTGCCTAGTTTTACCCAGTTGGAGCCGCAAAATGTAGAGGTTGCCCCCACCGTAGAGCAGGGTTGGTTGGCTCCCTTAGAAAATGCTCCCCTACAGGCAAAACAGTGGGTCGTCGCCTTGGCCGCGGGGGCCGCCTCAGCCCTGGCTGTCGGAGTCGTCAGTTTTGCGGTGGCTAGCAGTTCAGGGGTTACCACGAACCAAGATGCGGCGGCGCAACAGGCGAATCGCGAAGTGGTATCTCGACTGACGGGGACAGGATGGCTCATGGCCCTGGCGGGATTCGTTGTGGGGGGCGGAACAGCCTACGCTGTGGGTCAACTGAACGCCAAACAAATGCAGCGATCGATTAACGATTTGCGGACGCAATTCGACGCAGTCTGCAATGGCAATCTCAATGCCCGCGCCAGTGTCTATTCAGAAGACGAAATTGGCCAGTTATCCGCCGGGTTCAACCAAATGGCCCGCGTAATTCTGACGACCACCAGTGAAGCCCAACGCAAGGCAGAAGAACAGGAGCAAGCCAAGGAAGATCTGCAACGGCAAGTGATTCGCCTCCTTGATGACGTGGAAGGGGCGGCCCGAGGGGATCTGACGGTTCAAGCGGAGGTGACCGCAGACGTGCTAGGTGCCGTAGCGGACTCCTTTAACCTGACCATTCAAAACCTGCGGGAGATTGTCCAACAGGTGAAATTGGCCGCCCGCCAGGTCAGTAAAGGATCCACCGAAAACGAAATGTTTGCTCGGGGGCTCTCGTCGGATGCGTTGCGCCAAGCGGAAGAATTGGCGGTGACGCTGAATTCCGTCCAGATGATGACGGACTCGATTCAACGGGTGGCCGAAAGTGCGCGGGAAGCGGAGTCTGTGGCCCAACAGGCATCAGCCACCGCACTCAAGGGCGGAGAAGCCGTGGAACGCACGGTATCCGGGATTTTGGAAATCCGAGAAACGGTGGCGGAAACCACCCGCAAGGTGAAGCGCTTGGCCGAATCTTCCCAAGAAATTTCCAAGATTGTGGCGTTGATTTCTCAGATTGCTTCCCGAACCAACTTGCTGGCTTTGAACGCCAGTATCGAAGCGGCGCGGGCGGGTGAAGCGGGACGAGGCTTCGCGATCGTGGCCGATGAAGTCCGACAGTTGGCTGACCGGGCCGCCAAAGCGTCCAAGGAAATTGAACAGATTGTGTTGCAGATTCAGAGTGAAACGGGGTCAGTGATGACTGCCATGGAAGAAGGCACACAACAGGTGATCGAAGGAACCCGCTTGGCTGAACAGGCGAAGCGATCGCTGGATGACATCATTCAGGTATCCAACCGGATTAACACCCTGGTGCAATCCATTACGGCAGACACGGTGGAGCAAACGGAAACCTCACGAGCCGTGGCTCAGGTGATGCAATCGGTGGAATTGACGGCGCAGGAAACCTCCCAAGAGGCCCAGCGCGTGTCAGCTTCCCTGCAAAATCTGGTGGGGGTTGCCCGCGACCTGTTGACCTCAGTGGAACGGTTCCGCGTTGAAACCGTCGATCGCAGCTAATGGTGGGACCGTCAATCTCCCCTTGCCCCAAAAACACTACGCTATAACTTCAATAGCCGTTTGCGATAAAACAGAAGTACCTCTCGGGAAGGCGATCTATTAAATAGGGATATAGCTATGCAGCCTGAACAACAGCAACGAATCATGGGTTACTTTATTGAGGAGGCTAAGGATCACCTCAATACCATTGAGCAGGGTTTGCTGAATCTGCAAAGCACGATCGAAGATCCAGAGATGGCCAACGAAGTGTTTCGAGCCGCTCATTCGGTCAAAGGTGGAGCTGCGATGCTCAATCTGGGTGGGATTCAGAAAATTTCCCATCGCCTGGAAGATTATTTCAAAATCTTAAAGGAAACCCCAGGCATACCCGTTGACCAAAAACTAGAATCCTTGCTGTTACAGGTGTTCGATGCTTTGCAAGGGCTACTGGAACAATTGCAAGGGCCTTTTGGGTTACCGGAGGAAGCTTCTTCCCAGGCGATGGCGGCAGCAGAACCCGTTTTTGGGGAGATTGAAAAACATCTCGCCACTCTCGCCACCTCGGCTAATATTCGACCAGCCACGGCTAAACCCGATGTCACCATGGTGCGGATTTTCCAAGACCATGTGCCGTCCCAATTGCGGGAAATGCTGGAATTCTTTAAGCAAGCGGATAGCCGAAGTGATGGGCGACGGCAGTTGCAAGAACTCTGCGATTCTTTGAAAGCCTTGGGTGAACCCTTTAATTTGACAGGTTGGTGCAATCTCACAGAGACAGCTCGACGCGCGATCGCCTGCCCAGAGAATTCCTGTCGGATCCTAGCTCCCCTCATCATTAAAGAATTAAAACAGGCCCAGGAATTGGTTATCCAAGGCAAGGATGCCACGCTGCAACCCAGTGATCAGTTAGCAAGCCTAGCACCGATCGCCGTAGACCTTACCTCAGGGGTCGTTGCCGATGACTTTTCGGATACCTCCTTTGATGATTTGTTTGGTCAAGCAACGGAGGAAGACTTGTTCGCAACCGGAGGACTGGCGGACTCCGATGAGGCGAATGACTTGAGCTTTATGGAAGACAATTCCTTAGAACTAGGGTTGGAAGCGCTGGATCTGGAGGGGCTGGAGCTTGAGAGCGCCGACACTAGCTTAATGGAATTGGATGAATTCGATTTGAACGACACCCTTCCAACCAATGAATTGAGCAGTTCAGGTCAGACTGTAGCGGTGGAGGATGAATTAGGCTTAGATGACAATGGCCCGGAAATGGGGATGGCGGAGCTTAATTCCCTAGCAGATTTATTTGAAGGGGAAGTGCCAGATCTTGGCTCCACCTGGCAAGAGGAAGAAGTTCTGCTGGAGGCAGGCACGCTGAATTTAGGAGAATCCCCCTCCGCTACGCCAGCCGATGATCGGCTTGATGACTTTTTGCTAGAAGGGGTTACAGGGCCAGCGGATGCCCAAGATGCCGATGACCTAGCAGATTTATTTGGGGGAGATCTGTTGGATGAACTCTCACAATCGTCGGATGTGACTGGAGCAGCAGACGGGGCGATCGGGGATGATTTCAGCCTCACTGAAAATCTCAATGGTTCTCTCGGTTCAGACTTAGACGGGTTGGATTTAAATGACCTCGGACTGGATTTACTCGAGGCTGAAGCCCCATCTAATCCGTCCTACGGAGCGCTGAGCCAGGATGACTTAGGTCTAGATGATGGCTTGGGGTTGGATAGTGAATCCCACGCCTCTTTAGATAATCTAGGCGAGCTCTTCATGGGGCTAGACGAAAATGAATTAGACATTGCTGCCAGCGCATCCGAGGATCTAGCTGAACCGGAAGATCTCTTTGGGATGGGGCTAGAAGACAACTTGGATCAAGATCTGGGAGATTTAGGAGATCTCGAAGATTTGGGAATTCTTACAGATGCTCAGAGTGACAGCTTGGCTCTTGCTTCAACGCCAGGTTTAGATCCAGATTTGGATGCGGTCAATGACTTGTTCAACACTGCAGGCTTAGACGAGGAAACCACCTTAGAAGAAGCGACGTTCCTAGGGGCAGACATTTCATCGGATCTGGACTTGGATTTTGGCGATTTTGGCGATTTTGGGGAAGAAGCCGATGGCCTAGTACTGGATTTAACACCCGAGAATGGGTCTGCTTTTCCGCCGGATGATCTCTTGGGAGACACCCTCCAGCAAGAATCTGATGTTCTTCATCTCAACGACACGGAAGTCTCTCCCGACCTCGATTTATTTGGATCGCTGGAGGGTTTAGATGACCTTCCCAGCAGTGTTATGAGTGATGATCCAACCTTCCTAGATCTGCCAGAAGAGGACAATGAAACTGCCTTTCTGGGGCTAGAGACAGGCGACAGTTCCATCACCGATCTTCAGGCAGATGATGATTTATCCTTCGACTTGGAGTCAGATTTGGATGCGGCTGACCTCACCAATGGAACCGCTTTAGATCTATTTGGCGATGCAGATGGAGCATCCAGCTTTGAGGAATTCTCGTTTGAGACAGAGCTGGCTTTTGAGAGAGAGCTGGGTGAGGAAGGAACTAGTGGATCTTCCATGGGCCTTCTCCCGGATAATCCCTTGGGGGGACTGATCGATCAAGAGAGCCTAGCAGCCCCTGAAACGGATAGCTTTAATGATCTGTTTGGTGATAATGATTTGTTTGGCGATTCCAGTATCGCCAGTGCTGAGGCTGCTGACGCAATGGATATCGAGGCAGACCTGCTCGATTTCAACAGTCTAGATAGCTTCGAGATGGATGAGTTGAGCCCTGACTTGAGCATTGACGGTGCCCAGGGAGAACGCCTGGGAGACCTAGTGCTGGATGAACCAGAGCCGCTGGATGAGGCATCGGCGGATTTGGACGCTATGTTCTCTGAAACTGGCCTAGACTTTGGTGAGACTTCATTCCTAGATCATTTAGACACTGGTTTAGATGACGAACTAGCTAACTTAGAAGCGGCTTCCGATTTCGCCAGCGATGTAGATATTGCCGCAGACACTCATCATTTAGAGGATCTAGATCTGAGTTTAGACGAGCCTTCACCCTGGGATGATGATCTCCTGTCAGAAACAGATTCAGCAGGTTTACTCGCCACAGAGGACATGGGTGATCTCGATAGCATGGACAGTCTAGGCAGCCTCGGCGATCTAGAGGACATGGGTGATCTCGATAGCATGGGCGATCTGGATAGTTTGTTAGGTTCAGAGTTTGGTTCAGAGACAGACCTTGCCATGGAGATACCTGAATCCACGGAAGGTGATGGCCTCGATGACTTTGGCTTATTGATGAATGCTGGGATAGCCGCTGGTGCGGCGGGCTTGGGTGCGGCGGCCTTGCACCAAACGTCTGAATCTGAAAGTCCGGACTTGGCAATGTCGGGGCTGGATGACCTAGACAGTTTTCTAGATCTGGATAATCTGGCAACCAATGACTCCGAATTTCTACTGGAACCCATGGAGGGTTCGGAGGAGGCAGGTGCATTTGCCGATCTAGAGGCACTGTTAGGTTCCACTCCCTTAATTGAATCAACCGCTCTGCCAGGGGAAGCAGCCAACAATCAATTTTCTGATTTAGAAGCGCTGCTCTCGGGCAGTCCTGAGATGGGCGATAATTTGCGGCTGGCAGCGGATCCGGAATTTGATGATCTCGAACGCCTCCTGGAAGATGGTGATAAGTCGCTCCCAAACACTGGGTCGGGGTCGAAAGGGATGACTGCGCCCCCAGCGCGTAGAACGGTGCGATCGAGCAAAGGGTTTAGCGAACAGACCATGCGGGTGCCCGTTAAGCATCTGGATAACCTCAGCAACCTGGTGGGGGAACTGGTGGTTAACCGGAACAGCCTGGAACAGGATCAGGAACGGCTGCGCCAATCCCTGGACAACTTGCTGTACCAAGTTCAGCAACTCAGTGATGTGGGGCAACGGATGCAGGATCTGTATGAGCGATCGCTGCTGGAAAGTTCATTGCTAGCCAGTCGGCAAAGCCGGATGGCGGGCAGTCTTTCCCTGCAACATGCCGCAGCCTCCCCTGAAGCCCAACGGGAAAACCCAGTGGAGTATGATCCCTTGGAAATGGATCGCTTCACGGGATTCCATTCCCTGTCCCAAGAAATGATTGAATTGATTGTTCGAGTACGGGAGTCGGCATCTGACATCGAGTTCATTGTGGATGAAACCGACCAAGTGACTCGCATGTTCCGGCAGGTCACAACCCAGTTACAGGAGGGACTGACCCGTTCTCGAATGGTGCCTTTTGCCCAAACCGCCGATCGACTCCCCAGAGCGGTACGGGACATTGCCGTCAAATGCGGTAAGCAGGCGGAACTCGTGATTGAAGGTCGCGAAACCCTGATTGACAAGATGATTCTGGAGCATCTCTATGATCCGATGACTCACTTAGTCAATAACGCCATTACCCACGGCATCGAAACCGTGGAGGAGCGCCGCCGTTCTGGCAAACCGGAAACTGGGCGCATCTTGATCCGGGCCTTCCACCAAGGGAACCAAACCGTCATTTCGGTGGCCGATGATGGCGCAGGTATTGATGTCGATCGGGTACGCCAAAAGGCGATCGAGAAGGGTTTGATCACCAGCGCTGAAGCGCAAACCATGAGTCGGCTAGATATCTACGATCTCCTGTTCCATCCCGGCTTTAGTACCCGCGATAAAGCCGATGACTTTGCCGGTCGGGGTGTGGGCATGGATGTGGTTCGTACCAGTTTGAGTGAAATTCGAGGTGCGATCAACACGGATTCTGGTTTTGGCAAAGGAACCACCTTTACCATTCGTCTACCGCTGACCCTCAGTATTTCCAAGGCACTCTGCTGCATTAGCGATCGGGCTAGAATTGCCTTCCCCATGGACGGGGTAGAGGATATGTTGGATTTACCCAAGGATCGGATCCAAACGAATAGTGAAGGTCAGGCTTGTATCTCCTGGCGGGATACCTTGCTGCCTCTGCGTCCCCTGACGGAACTCTTGGCGCACAACCGTCATCTCAGCCGAGGTAACGTCTACGGCGGC
Organism: Alkalinema sp. FACHB-956; assembly: GCF_014697025.1. NCBI lineage: Bacteria > Bacillati > Cyanobacteriota > Cyanophyceae > Leptolyngbyales > Leptolyngbyaceae > Alkalinema > Alkalinema sp. FACHB-956. Next base: position 37,878 of record NZ_JACJRC010000033.1, read on the forward strand.
AACCAAGAAGATGACATGGTGTCTGTGGTTGTGCTGCGCAGTGCAGGCAATTACCTGGCGCTCCAGGTGGATCAAGTGTTAGGGGAACAGGAAATCGTAATCAAACAACTGGAAGGCCCCGTGCCTAAGCCGGTTGGGGTGGCTGGGGCGACGGTTCTGGGGGATGGTCGAATTATGCCGATCGCCGATGTCCTAGAGCTGATTGATCTCTCCATGGGTCGCATCCGACGGGATAGCGGCAGCATGTGGGATCAAAGCGGCCAATCGTCTGCCGAACCCGCAGCGGCCAAGACGGAGCCGATGGTGCTGATCGTGGACGATTCCATCACCGTTCGCGAGTTGTTGTCCATGACGTTCAACAAAGTGGGCTACCGGGTGGAGCAGGCCCGCGATGGGCAGGAAGCTTGGGAAAAACTGCGATCGGGGCTGCCCTGCGACATTGTTTTCTGCGACATCGAGATGCCCCGCATGGACGGTTTAGAATTACTCTCGCGCATCCAGAAGGATCCTGCTTTGAAGCACCTCCCGATCGCGATGCTCACCTCTCGCGGAGCCGATCGGCACCGTCAAATGGCCTCTTCCCTGGGAGCCAGCGGTTACTTTACCAAGCCCTACTTGGAAGAAGCGCTGTTGGACGCAGCCCAACGGATGCTGAAGGGAGAAGTGTTGATGAGCAAAGAATAGCCCTTGGTTCAAGGCTAAAGACCACGCTACTGGCTGAGTCCCAAGTCATTCCCATAAACATCATTTCCATAAACATCTTCAGAGCCCCCGATCGTAGCCTTGGTTAAACATCCGCGATCGGGGGCTATTTTTCCGACCTTACTTACTTGACAATAATTCTTAGTAAGCTTATGCTTAGATCTTGATAATAGTTACTAATAAGCTTGGATTGACTGTCCTAGTTCCCAATCTCATTTGTACATTGCACAGTGATTGTCAGGTTCCTGGGGTACCTATGCCAATCTACCGGTGCAATATCTAATTGATATAGATTGCAGGAATCGCTCATGAAAAATGTCTGAATGATTGAGTTGAACAGGCTTTTAGAAACTATTGGTGAGTTTTTTTGACGTTTCATATTGGTCTAAGTCATGTTGTATTAACCTGTCTTAAATCTGGAATGTCAGTTTTGAGATTCTAATGAGAATTGCATCTTTTTTGGATTTCAGTTTGCTTTATTGATTGCGATAGTCGATCGGGATAGATAGGATTTATGAGCATTACGAGACGCACATTTTTAGCCACAGGGGCTGCTTTTTCTGCGGTTGCCTTCGAGCAAATTCTGCGGAATCAAGCCGGAGAGGCCAAGACCGATCAAGTCGTCAATCTCTACTCTGCACGGCATTACGACACCGATCGATCGATCTACGAGAGCTTTACGCAAAAGACTGGCATTAAGGTCAATTTGATTGAGGCAGACGCGGACAAATTGATCAGTCGCATTCAAAGCGAAGGCGACAAAAGTCCTGCCGATGTGATCATTACCGTGGATGCGGGCCGATTGGTACGGGCGCAGGAAGCTGGCATTTTGCTACCTGTGAAGTCGAAAACCCTGGAAACTGCAATTCCGAAGGAACTGCGGGACGATGCAGGCCACTGGTTCGGCATGGCAAAACGGGCCAGGGTTTTGGTCTATAACCGTGAGAAAGTAAGTGGCGATGAATTGAAGGCAATTAGCTACGAAAGCTTGGCTGATTCCCGATGGAAAGGCCGAGTTGTAACCCGTTCCTCCGGCCATGTGTACAACCAATCCTTGATTGGTTCGATCATTGCCGCCTACGATGAGAAAAAAGCCGAGGAATGGGCCAAGGGGATTGTGACTAACCTGGCCCGTCAACCGGAAGGGAATGATACTGCCCAAATCAAGGCAGTTGCCGCAGGCCAAGGGCATATTACCTTTGTCAATCAGTATTACGTGGCTCGATTGTTTAAGTCCAAAAAGCCCGAAGAACAGGAAATTGCGAGCAAGATTCGCATCGCCTTCCCCAATCAACAAGGGGCTGGGGTGTTGAGTCGCGGAACCCACATCAACATCAGTGGTGCAGCCGTAGTCAAGTCCTCTAAGAACCAAGAAGCAGCCATTAAATTCTTGGAGCATCTAGCCAGTCGCGAAGCTCAGGAGATTTTTGCGAAGAGCAACAACGAGTATCCTGTTCTGCGAGGTGTAGACATGGATGCCGTACTGAAGGACTTTGGTCGCTTTAAGGAAGATAAGCTCAACGCTCAAATTTACGGTAAGAACAATGGCAAAGCGTTAGAGATTGCAAACCGAGTTGGTTGGAAATAAGGCGGTCCCAGGGTACCCAGGAGTCGATCGGCGTGAAAAAATCAAGGACTTAACCTTGACGCTGCAACCCAATCCCGGCAATCGAAGGGAGTTGAGATCGGTTCAATCATCAATGCACACGCTATATCACCTAATGGCGTGTGCATTTTCTTATCCATTTCCTTCGATTTACTGGACTTGGCGCGATCGCGTCATTTGCCAGCTGAGTAAAATCACTGGAACTAAACCGACCACCACAATCGCCAAAGCAGAACCTGCCGCTTCTGCCAATCGTTCATCAGCGGCGAGGTTATAAACCCGAACGGCCAAGGTGTCGAAATTAAATGGCCGAACGATTAGGGTTGCAGGGAGTTCTTTCATCACATCAACAAATACTAGTAGGATCGCGGTTAGCAATCCGCTACGCAAGAGCGGAATATGAACTCGCCAAAGCGTTCCTAGCCATCCTTCCCCAAGACTACGGGCTGCTTCATCCAAGCTGGGCTTGATATTGGTTAAACTGGCTTCGACAGAATTCATGGCCACCGCCAGAAACCGCACAATGTAGGCAAAAATTAAGGCCGTCACCGTCCCGCTAACCAATAAACCTGTGGTGATACTCCAGTGAGTTTCCAACCACGCCCCGATCGCTTGGTCAACTTTGCCCAAGGGCATGAGGATGCCGATTACCACGATCGCGCTAGGGACAGCATAGCCCAGTGATGCCACTTGCGTTGAAACTTGTGTGATCCAGGTGGAATGTAGTCGTTTACCATAGTTCATCACCACAGCAATCGTCATCGCAATCCCTGCGGTCATCAACGACAACCCAAAACTATGCTGGGCATAATCTATAAATTGGCTATCAAAGGCAATCTCGCGATTGATCCAGGTCAGGTGGGCAAGCAAGCCTGCCGGGACCAGGAAACCTAAGGTGAGCGGAACTCCACAGGCGATCCAAGCGAGGAGCGATCGGCCCCAGCCGAGGGAATAGCGCGATAGATCTTGGATACGATTGGCAGTCTGATAATATTTCGCCTGTCCCCGTGACAGACGTTCTAACACAATCAAAACCAGAATAAATCCTAAAAGACAGAGCGCCAGTTGCAACGCAGCCCCCTGCTCCCCCATATCAAACCAGGTACGATAAATCCCCGTTGTAAAGGTTTGTACTGAGAAAAATTCAACGGTGCCGAAATCATTCAGCGTTTCCATTAAGGCTAACGATAACCCCGCAATAATGGCAGGACGGGCCAGGGGAATCGCCACCCGAAAAAAGCTCTGCCAGGGATTACAACCCAGACTACGACTAGCTTCCAAAGTCACTACCGATTGGGTTAGAAAGGCCGATCGAGCGATTAAGTAAACGTAGGGATATAACACTAAGGTCAACATCAAGATTGCCCCAGGCAGTGATCGGACATTGGGAAACCAATAGTCCGCCGCTGATTCCCAGCCAAACAGTTGCCGCAGCTGCGTTTGGATTGGGCCGTAGTAGTCCAGCAATTCTGTGTAGGTATAGGCCAGGATGTAACTCGGCGCAGCTAGGGGGAGTAGCAACGCCCATTCGAACAATCGTCTGCCGGGGAAACGGCACAGGGTGACCAGCCATGCCGTGCCTGTCCCGATCGCCGTGACACCCACGCCCACGCCCACCATCAACCAGAGGGAATTCATCACATAGGTGGGCAAAACGGTAGTCGCCAGATTCTGCCAGACTTCCCCAGAATCAACCCAAAGGCCACCCAGGATTGCCCAGATGGGAGAAGAGAGCACGATCGCCAGACCGACGATCGTGACAATCCATAGCCAATTACCGATACTTTGTCCCCAGAGTGCAATCGAGTTTACTGGAGTCGATCGCGGTTGCATTCCACGCTGCATGATTCTTAAGTTGCTCACTAATCGCCCTATCAGAAAATTATTTCAGAGTTTCTCGATTCTGCACCGTAGAATTATTGATGACTACTTGCAATAAATAAAATTTTCCTTGCTCGAAAATCTATGGCTGCTAATCTTTCCTCTGCAAATGCACCGATGAATTCTCTGACTCAGGTGGGGGATGGCAATATAATTTTGCAGTTAGAGGCAGTGACCAAACAGTTTGCCCAGGCAGCATTCGCAGCAGTTCAGGAAATTTCGATCGACCTCCAGGAAGGAGACCTCTTGGGGCTGTTGGGGCCATCGGGGTGTGGCAAGACGACATTGCTGCGGATGATTGCAGGATTTGAGCAACCCAGTGCAGGCCAGATCATGCTGGCAGGGCAGGTAGTGGCCACCCCCGATCGATCAATCCCCCCGGAAAAACGTGATGTTGGCATGGTGTTTCAGGACTATGCACTGTTTCCCCATTTGACAGCGGGGGAAAACATTCGATTTGGCTTGACGAAGTTAGGCTTAACTCGGGCTGAGCAAACCGATCGGGTCCGGGATGCGATCGGGCTGGTGGGACTGGAGGGCTTGGAAAAGCGTTATCCCCATCAACTTTCCGGGGGACAGCAGCAACGGGTGGCCTTGGCCCGTGCTCTTGCACCCCGTCCTCAATTGATTTTGCTGGATGAACCGTTGAGTAATTTGGATGCCCAAGTGCGGCTGCGACTGCGCCAGGAAATTCGATCGATTCTCAAGCAGGCGGGCATTTCAGCGGTGTTTGTCACCCACGATCAGGAAGAGGCACTTTCAATCTGCGATCGGGTGGCTGTTCTATCAAAGGGTTGCTTGGAGCAGTTAGGAACACCGGAGGAAATTTATCAGTACCCAGCAACGCGGTTTGTGGCGGAATTTGTGACCCAAGCGAACTTTGTTCAAGCGGTTCAGCAGGAAGGCCAGTGGGTGACGGATTTCGGTGAGTTTCCGATCGTGCCCCCTGGGAAAACCAACTCCCATCCTTCTACTGCTCAGGCAACCCTCATGATTCGGCAGGAAGATGTACAACTCTCACCCGATCGGGATGGGAATTTTAAGATTTGCGATCGGGAGTTTTTAGGACGGGAGTACCGTTATCGACTTGTGAATGCAGCGGGATTGGAACTTTATGCTCGATCCAGCGATCGGATTGCACCGGAAGATTGCGTGACTGTGAAGGTTCGGGACAATCGCTTTCAGATCTTTCCTTGATTATTACGTCGGCAATGAAATATGACGACAGGCTGGGGAAGGGCGGATTTTAAGCCCGAACGAGGAATCCAAAATTCAAAGATGGAGCCATGCGCCCAGCAGGAGGGTGCCCAAACTGAGTATAGTCCGGACACAGGACTTAGTAAGTTGCAGCGAGAGAATTCATAGTTCAGGAAGCTAGGCAGGCAAATCACATCCAAGACTTGCTCACAAGTCCGTCCTTAGGCAAAGAGTCCTTTGTTTACCCCACACCGGTTAGAGGAGGTTTACACGAGGCGAAGAAGTTATTCCATTATTAATTTACCTAACGCTAGAGCAACATAAAAACAAATAGAATTAACAACACGATCAGAAATCATCAATTAGCAATGTGGCAACAAAAAGGCAAGCTCTAAGGATCTTTCCTTTTCGTGCCCAAAAGGAAGGGGTTACTTCACAGACGACTGGGGTCGATCGTAGACCTGTGTTATTCAGCCAGTATCGTCCAGCTTTATTGTTCAACCGGTATCGTCCAGCCTGTCGCCTTGTTACGCCGATAGTATTCAGCCTGAATTGTTACACCAATCTTATTAAACCTGTATTGTATCGAACAACATGATTCCCACTTCTCGAGTCTGATGAGGATGGCTATCTAGGTCACCTGCAATCGCTACAAAGATCCACCGCTATGAACCTGCCAAAACAAAATACCTCAGTAGAGAATTTAGCCCCTGGCAACCATCAACCTACCGAAGAGCCGTTAACCCCGATCGAGGCCGATCGCACAGGTCTCAGTATCGAAACCATCAAACGCGCTTTTTTAGACAATTTGTTCTATTTACAGGGGAAACCTGTGGCGTTGGCCACCCAGCATGACTACTACATGGCGTTGGCCTATACGGTGCGCGATCGGTTGTTGCAGCGCTGGAACAGTACCGCCGAAGCCTATACTCAGAAGCGATCGCGCACAGTTTGCTATCTGTCCGCTGAGTTTCTAATGGGGCCGCACCTGGGCAATAACCTGATTAACTTGGGGATTTTTGATCAGGTCAAACAGGCGATCAAAGAACTGGGCTTGGATTTCGATGAATTGCTGGCTCAGGAGGAAGAACCGGGGCTGGGCAATGGGGGGTTGGGGCGTTTGGCCGCTTGCTATATCGACTCGCTGGCGACCTTGGAAATTCCATCCCTGGGCTACGGCATTCGCTATGAATTCGGTATTTTCGACCAAGTGATTCGTGATGGCTGGCAGGTGGAACTGACGGATAAATGGCTGCGTTACGGCAATGCCTGGGAAATTGCACGACCGGAATGGGCGGTGGAAGTCAAACTTGGCGGCTATACCGAAGCCTACCGGGATGAACAGGATCACTATCGAGTCCGCTGGATTCCCGATCGGGAAGTGCTGGGAATTCCCTACGACACACCGATCCTGGGCTACAAGGTCAACACGGCCAATACCCTGCGCCTGTGGAAAGCAGAGGCGATCGAATCGTTTGACTTTGCGGTGTTTAACCAAGGCAATTACTACGGTGCCGTGGAGCAAAAGGTCAGTTCAGAAAACTTGACTAAGGTGCTCTATCCCAACGATGAAAAGGTGGCGGGCAAACAATTGCGCTTAGAACAGCAATTCTTTTTTGTGTCTTGCTCGTTGCAGGATATGTTCCGAATTTTGCAAGGCCAGAACATTCCGATCGCGAAATTCCATGAGAAGTTTACCATTCAACTCAACGATACCCATCCCGCGATCGCTGTGGCGGAATTGATGCGATTGCTGTTAGACGAGTATTCCATTGCCTGGGAGACCGCCTGGGAAATCACCCAAAAAACCTTCGCCTACACCAATCATACACTGATGCCGGAAGCATTGGAGAAATGGGCAATCGACCTGTTTGCTAATCTGTTGCCCCGCCATTTAGAAATCATTTACGAAATCAATTCCCGCTTCCTAGAACAGGTACGGATGAAGTTTCCCAAGGACGGCGATCGGCTGGCTCGCATGTCCTTGATTGATGAGACGGGGGAACGCTATGTGCGCATGGCCAATCTAGCCTGTGTGGGCAGTCATACCATTAACGGGGTTGCAGAATTGCATAGTGAACTGCTGAAGCAAACCGTTTTGCAGGATTTCTATCAACTCTTTCCCCAGAAATTCTGCAACAAGACCAATGGCGTCACCCCTCGGCGCTGGATCGTCTTGAGCAATCCCCGCATGACGCAGTTGGTGACCACCCATATCGGCGATCGCTGGATTAAGCATCTCAGTGAAATGCAGCAACTGGAACCGTTGGCAGATGATCCCGCCTTCCGCCACGACTGGCATACGATGAAGCAGGCGATTAAACAGGATTTAGCGAATCACATCCATAAAACTCTAGATATTCTAGTTGATCCGAAATCACTGTTTGATGTGCAAGTAAAACGGATTCACGAATACAAGCGGCAACACTTAAATGTTCTGCACATTGTCACGCTATACAGCCAACTCAAACAGCAGCCCCAATTAGACCTGACACCGCGTACCTTTATCTTTGGCGGCAAAGCGGCTCCGGGCTATTTTATGGCCAAACTGATGATTAAGCTAATCACCGCCGTGGGGGAAATGGTCAATAAAGATCCCGACGTGCGCGATCGGCTGCGGGTGGTCTTTTTGCCGGACTACAACGTGACCAACAGCCAACGGGTGTATCCAGCAGCAGATCTGTCAGAGCAAATTTCCACCGCTGGCCTCGAAGCTTCTGGGACGGGCAATATGAAATTTGCTATGAACGGTGCATTGACGATCGGGACGCTGGATGGTGCCAATATCGAAATTCGGGAAGAAGCCGGAGCGGAAAACTTTTTCCTGTTTGGCTTAACAACAGAACAGGTGGCCAGCCTGAAGCACCAGGGCTATCATCCCTGGGATTACTACGCCATGAATCCCTACCTGAAGGACGCGATCGATTTAATTGCATCGGGCCATTTCTCCCACGGCGATCGGGCGTTATTCCAGCCGTTGCTGGACAAGTTACTCAGCAGCGATCCGTTTATGCTGTTGGCAGATTACCAGTCCTACATTGACTGCCAAGCCCAAGTCAGTCAATGTTATTGCGATAGTGAGCATTGGACCCGGATGTCCATTTTAAATGCTGCGCGAATGGGTAAATTTTCCTCCGATCGCTCAATTGAGGAATACGCAACGGACATTTGGAAAGTACAGCCCGCAAGCATTCATTTAGAAAACTATACACAGTGGGAACGTATGAGTGGTGGAGAGCTGACCTGCCGACTGCATTGATTAGACGTGCATTGATTAGACGTGCATTGATTAGACGTGCATTGGTGAGGAGAACGATCAGTGTGTTATCTGGCAACCAGGCACAGCATAGTCAGTAAATAGTCAGTAAAATTACGAAAACATAGGCTCAAAAAGGTGTTGACCCATCGTTTAAGTTGGATGCTGCTAGGTGATTTCTAGGGTTCTGTGGAATTCTGTGAAGTTATGATGAGATAACCTCAACGATCGGGCATCCTAGGGGAGCACCCTGCCAACCAGGATCACTGCTCCCCTGAGACCTATGACACGACCCGCTTCCATCTCCCAAAACTGGTTACCCAGCGACTTATTACCGAACGAGTCGTTGCCGAATGAGCCGTTACCGAACGAGCCGTTACCAAACATCCTCGGTTATACCCTGGGGGAGCAACTGTATCTCGGGTCTCGCACAGCAGTCTATCGGGCCGTGCAGACAGCACAAGGGTCTCCAGTCATTATTAAGGTGTTGCGACGCGAGTATCCCAGCTTTAGCGAACTCGTTCAGTTTCGAAATCAGTACACAATGACTAATCATCTGGCTATCCCGGGGATTGTACGCCCTTTAGGGTTGGAGCCGGTCGGACGGGGCTATGCCTTGGTCATGGCGGATAGTGGTGACCTTTCTCTGGATCAGTATATTCAACAAGCTAGGTTGGAACTTGTTGACGTGTTAGCGATCGCGCTGCAAATCGCTGATATTCTCCACAATCTTTGCCAACACCAAATTGTCCATAAGGATATTAAACCCGCAAATATCCTGATTCACCCACAATCTAAACAAATCCAACTGATTGACTTCAGTATTGCTTCCCTACTCCCCAAAGAAACCCTAGAAATCCACAATCCCAACATCCTAGAGGGTACCCTCGCCTACCTTGCGCCAGAACAAACGGGACGCATGAATCGCGGCATTGACTATCGCACGGATTTCTATGCGTTTGGGATCACGTTATATCAATTACTGACGGGGCAATTACCCTTTACTGCGGCAGATCCGTTGGAACTAGTCCATTGCCACATTGCCCAACAGCCCACCCCGGCTGACCAGGTGAATCCCGCAGTCCCGGCCATGGTCAGCGCGATCGTTGCCAAACTGATGGCCAAAAATGCTGAAGACCGTTACCAAAGTGCCCTAGGTCTGAAATACGACCTGCAACTTTGTTTAAACCACTGGAACACAACGGGGGCAATTCCTGAATTTTCCCTAGGACAACGGGATATTAGCGATCGCTTTACCATTCCCGAAAAGCTCTATGGCCGGGAATCCGAAGTCCAAACTTTATTAGACGCCTTCGATCGTGTAGCCTCTCCATCGGAGCAGCAGGAGGGGCAGGGGCGTTCTGAACTGATGCTGGTCGCGGGATTCTCTGGGATCGGTAAAACTGCCGTCATCCATGAAGTCCATAAGCCTATCGTCAAACAGCGGGGCTACTTCATCAAGGGCAAATTCGACCAGTTCAATCGCAACATTCCCTTTTCTGCCTTCGTCCAAGCCTTTCGTGACTTGGTGACCCAACTGCTCAGCGAAAGTGATAGTCAATTGCAAACTTGGAAAACCCAGATTCTACAGGCGTTGGGCGAAAATGCCCAGGTCATTGTTGATCTGATTCCTGAACTGGAACGCATCATTGGCTCCCAACCCCCAGCCCCTGCACTATCGGGAACTGCCGCCCAAAATCGCTTTAACCTCCTTTTCCAACGTTTCATTCAGGTCTTCACCACCGCAGAGCATCCACTGGTCATTTTTGTCGATGATTTACAGTGGGCCGATTCTGCATCGCTCAATTTGATTCAGGTGCTAATGGCGGAGGCCAAAACGGGCTACCTACTGCTGCTCGGAGCCTATCGGGACAACGAAGTCTTTCCGGCCCATCCGTTAATGCTTACCCTAGAAAGCTTGGCTAAAGCCGGTGCTAATCTGAACACGATCACACTCAAGCCGTTAACCACGGATAGCCTCAACCCTCTCATCGCCGATACCCTACGGACAACGGAAGCGTTAGCGCAGCCACTCACGGAACTGGTGTTCCAGAAAACCCAGGGCAATCCCTTCTTCGCAACCCAATTTCTCAAGGTTCTGCATCACGATCAGTTAATCACCTTCGATCGCACGGCGGGCCATTGGCAATGCGATATCGTCCAGGTTCGAGATTCGACCCTAACCGACGATGTGGTTGAGTTTATGGCATTGCAGCTACAGAAGCTGCCGCAGTCAACCCAAGACATTTTAAAACTCGCGGCTTGCATTGGAGCGCAGTTTGATTTGGATACGTTGGCGATCGTCTCAGAGCAATCCCAAACTGAGGTGGCAACGGCCCTGTGGCCTGCATTGCAAGAAGGATTGATTTTGCCCCAAAGCGAGATTTACAAGTTCTTTTTGGGCGAAGTAGACCAACAATCCCAACAGACTCAGCAGTCCCAAGAAACTCTCTCTTACCGCTTCCTCCACGATCGTGTCCAACAGGCAGCCTATTCCCTAATTCCCCTGGCGCAAAAGCAAATTACTCACTTGAAGATTGGGCAATTACTCTTTAGTAATACGCCAGAATCACAAAGAGAAGCCCGAATTTTCAATATTGTCAATCAGTTTAATATCGGTATTGATCTCATTGATGACTCAGCTGAAAGATTGCAACTGGCTCAGCTCAATTTGATTGCTGGGCAAAAAGCAAAGGTCGCTACAGCCTACGGTGCTGCGGTCAATTATTTCAGTACGGGCTTAACGCTACTTGGTCACCAGAGTTGGCAGGATCACTACAATCTCACCCTCAAACTCCATGAATTGCTAGCAGAGTCAGAGTATTTAAATACCCACTTCGAAACCTCGGAAACTCTGATTCAGGCAGCCCTGAGCAATACTCAAAAGCCCTTAGACAAAGTCAAGTTTTACGAGATCAGAATTCAATCCTATACCGCGCAAAATCGCCTCCTAGAAGCGATCGCAGCGGGTAGACAAGCCCTAGAACTCGTCGGTATTGATTTTCCCCAGGATTGTGATTTTCCAACAACCCTGGCGCACCATGAACAACTCAAGATCCGGTTAGGCGATCGGGCCATTGAGAGCTTTGTGGATCTGCCCAGCCTAGCCGATCCCGAGCAGGATGCTGCCATGAGAATTCTGGTGGGGTTATTTGCATCCATCTATTTGGCCCAACCCAGTTTGTTGCCTTTGAAAATTTTCACCATGGTGGAGATTTGTATTGAATCCGGCAATTCTCCCCAAGCCGCGATCGCCTATAGCCTGTATGCTTTATTTCTCTGTGCGACGGGAGACATCGAGCGGGGCTATCAATTTGGGCAACTGGCAACCGCCGTATTAGAGAAGTTTCAGGCCAAGGAACTCACGAGCAAGGTGAACCTGCTATTTGGTTTATTTGTTAAGCATTGGAAAACGTCCATTCGATCGACGCTTCCGGTTTTTCTGGCGGGGCTGACCAGTGGCTTAGAACAGGGGGATCTGGAATATGTAGGATATTGTGCCAATTGCTATGCACAGTTCCTCTTTTGGAGCGGGGAAAATTTGGCAACGGCGGAGTCCGAAGCTGCCAAGTACTGTCAGTTGATTCAAAGCATCAAGCAAGAAGCCTCGTTAATCTGGGCGACAACTTGGCAACAGACCGTCGTCAATTTGCGAGAACAGTCCAAACAGCCTACCCAGTTAGTGGGTGAATGGTTTGATGAATCCACAACCCTACCCGCATTGATCGAAAGTAGAAATGTCAATGGAATTTGCTATGTTTACTTAGCAAAGCTCTTGCTGTCCTATCTGTTTGGAGACTACCCCGCTGCGCAGGAATATGCCCAGCACTTTGAGACCTATGAACAAGGCGCAGCGGGGCTTCTGATCGTTCCCCTGAAGAATTTTTATCAATCCTTGAGTCTACTCGCCGCTGCGGGCAACAGCGAGCCCGAACTAGATGCGATCGCCTTGGAAAAGGTACAGGAGAATCAACGCTGCATGCAGGCTTGGGCAGACAGCGCGCCCATGAACTACTTGCACAAGTTTCAATTGGTGGAAGCGGAACGCTATCGCGTTTTGGGCCAACCCTACGAAGCAAGCGATTGGTACGATCGGGCGATTGCTGGAGCCAAAGCCAACGGGTATCTCCAGGAAGCCGCGATCGCCAATGAATTAGCAGCTAAATTTTACCTCGCTTGGGGCAAGGACAAGGTCGCCGCAGGGTACCTCCAGGAAGCCTATTACGACTATACCTACTGGGGATCTGCGGCCAAAGTGGATGACCTGACAACGCGCTACCCGCAACTGCTGGCTCCGATTCTGCAACCTCCAGCCCAGTCGAGGGATGTTCTGAGTACGCTGAGGACAATCACTGCGCCGAAATCGATGCCGCTCCAATCGGTTCAGGCGAGTCAGCACGAAACGTCCAGCAGTACTAGCATTAACCAAGCTTTAGACTTTGCAGCGATTCTCAAAGCCTCTCAAATTTTGTCCAGCACGATTCAACTCGATGAACTGCTGCGTCAATTGACTAAAATCATTTTGCAAAATTCAGGGGGCGATCGCTGTGCCTTGATCCTCCCCGATCACAATAATCAGTGGCAGGTTGTTGCCATTGCCACGCCCGAAACCATAGAACTCCGCTCAGAGCCGTTGGAGAATACTCTCGATGTCCCCATTAAGCTGATTCACTACGTCCAACACACCGCAGAAACGGTTGTGATTGATGATCTCAAAACGGATTTACCCGTGATGGATGAGTATCTACAACAGCGCCAGCCCAAAAGCCTATTGTGTTTACCCATTCTCCATCAAGGGCAATTGATTGGAATCCTGTATTTAAAAAATCGAGGAACCAGTGGCGCATTTACCCACGATCGTATTGTCGTTCTCAACTTCCTCTGCACCCAGGCGGCCATTTCCTTAGAGAATGCTCGATTGTATGCGATTGAGCAAGCGAAAAGTCTCCAGTTACAGGTTTCAGAGTTAAGGCTAAAAACAATTTTTGAAAAAGCAACGGATGCGATTCTGCTCTTGAATCCCAGTGGATTTATTGACTGCAACCAGGCAGCTTTGGATCTCTTCGACTACCGCGAGAAGTCTCAACTCCTCCATCTTTCTGTCTCTGCCCTTTCCCCAGCCTTGCAGCCCGATGGCAGCCCCTCCTCAGAGAAGGAAGCGGTGATCATTGCCCAAGCACTGGAAACGGGTAATCTTTGCTTTGAATGGTTACACCAGCGCTCTAATGGCCACACCTTTTTTGCGGAAGTGACGCTAACGGCCATTCCCTACGATGATGAGACGATTCTCCACTGTTTAGTTCGGGATATTAGCGATCGCAAAAAGCTAGAAAGTGAGCAACAGCGATTCATCAAGATTCTGGATACGACACCCGACTTTGTTGGGTTGGCCAGTGCCCAAGGTCGAATTTTATGGCACAACAAAAAATTCTGTGAGTTCCGCCCGGATTTATTGGACCCCAACCATCCGAAGCATATTTCAGAATGTCACCCACAATGGGTGAACCAAATGATTCGCGAACAGGGTTTACCCACCGCCATTCAGGAAGGCAGTTGGAGCGGCGAAGTTGCCCTGTTGGACGCGAATCAGCAAGAAGTGCCTGTGTCCCAAGTGATTATTGCCCATAAATCCGAGTCGGGAGAGGTCGAAAACTTCTCAACGATTATGCGGGATATTAGCGATCGTAAAGCCGCTGAAGCAGCCTCGAAAGCATTCCAAGAAAAACTGACTTTCTTGATCCAGAAAACACCGATTGGAATCATCGAGTGGAATACTGAATTTCAGGTGGCAAGTTGGAATCCAGCGGCGGAAAAGATTTTTGGCTATACGGCAACGGAAATGGCAGGACACCACGCTAGCCGAATTGTGCCAGATGTTGAGCGGTCCCATGTTGACCGAATTATGCAGGCACTGCTGGGACAGGAAGGGGGGTTTTACAGCTTAAACAAAAATCTTCGGAAAGATGGGACGCTCATCACCTGCGAATGGATTAATACTCCGTTGAAAGATTCCCAGGGCAATGCCGTTGGCGTTTTTTCGATGGTTCAAGATGTGAGCGATCGGATTGCGGCAGAGGCGACGATTCGCCAGAAATCCGAAGCCTTAGAGCAAACCTTACAGGAATTACAAAATACCCAGTTACAAATGGTGCAAAGTGAGAAGATGGCTTCGCTGGGTAACTTGGTCGCAGGGATTGCCCACGAAATCAATAATCCGATCGGGTTCCTCAACGGCAGTATTAATAATGGAACGGACTATCTCAGGGATTTACTGGAGCATTTAGCCCTTTATCAACAGCATTACCCCAACCCTGTATCGAATATTCAAGACCACGCCGATCGGGTTGATTTGGAGTTTCTCACGGAAGACTTTGCGAAGCTACTCCGATCGATGCGAGGAGCAGCCGATCGCATCAAGAATATCAGCACCAGTCTGCGCACGTTTTCACGGTCCGATCGGGAGCATAAGGTCAAAGCGAACCTTCAGGAAGGGATGGAAAGTACGATCCTGATTCTCAAATATCGTCTCAAAGCCAATGAACATCGCCCTGCCATTCAAGTGATTCAGGACTATGCTGATCTGCCCGATGTGGATTGCTTTCCGGGTCAGTTGAATCAGGTGTTTATGAATATTTTGGCCAATGCGATCGATATGTTTGATGAAATTGCTCAACAAACTGCCTATCGGGATTTAGAACTCAATCCGCAACAGATTACGATTCAAACGGAGATACAGGCAGCCAATCAGGTTGCGATTCGCATTCGGGACAATGGGAAAGGGATGAGTCAAGAGGTGCAAGCTAGAATTTTTGACCATTTGTTTACGACCAAGGGCGTGGGTAAAGGTACGGGATTAGGGTTGGCAATCTCGCGTCAAATTGTAGAAGAAACCCATGGGGGAACGATCACAGTGAATTCAACAGTGGGGCAAGGCACAGAATTCACCATTTCCTTGCCAATAGAACGATCTAGCATTGCAGTGGGTTGAGCACGCACAGGGTCTCCTATCTCACGGAGACCTCTCAGCCTTTTGGATTAAAAACGGTGTTCCTTGCATGAATTTCCCTGTTGTATTCTCTCAAGTTTTTCCGATCCAATTTCCATCCAAAAATGACTTACTCGTCTCGGAACAAGCTACTGCTAAACGTAATTTTTGGGTACGCTTTGCGATCGGGACAACGGCCCTTGCCGTTGGCATAACGGCTTATTTCAGCCATCAATTTGTGCGCAGTCTCCTGCTTGAGAATCTACAGCGCAATGCCTTTTTGGAAGTACAGCAACAGGCCACCCAACTAGATCGGTGGTTGGGAACCCGGAAGGCTGAAGTTGGGATGATGGCCAATACTGAAACAATGAGATCTCTAGATTGGTCGATCGTCCAACCATACATGCAGGAGGAAACGAAGCGTATTCAAGATTTCATTGCCTTTGCGATGGTGTCTCCGAACGGCAATGTATTTCATAGTCGTAGAGGGCCGAATAGCGCCAATATTAAAGATCGTCAGCATTTTCAAGTGGCTATATTTGGCAACAGCTATGTCAGCGATCCCATGATTAGCAGAGTGCTCAAGGTTCCTCAATTCATTATTGCCACACCCATTTGGTCAAATGATGCAAGCAACCGTGCACCGATCGGAGTTTTTCAGGGGATTGTTCTGCTGGATCGGTTGACGCAGGTTGTCAATCAGCTTAAGTATGGGGAGGGGAGTTATGCCTTTGCCCTGAATTCGCGGGGGGAACCGATCGTCCATCCCAACCAAACATTTTTGTCCAATCTTGATAAACCTGCTCCCAGTTTTCTACAGTCGGCGGACAATGATTTAGCTAAAATTGCCCACCGCATGGTTCACAAAGGCAGAGGCATTGAATTAATTCCGATCGATGGAACGCAAAAATATGTCGCGTTTATTCCACTGCAAGAGGCCAATTGGTCCGTTGCTTTGGTCATTCCCCGCCAAAATATTGACAACCAATTGCGACTGCTGGATTTAATCGCGATCGTTGTAGTTGGGTTGGTTGTGGGGATGATATTCATCCTCTGGCAGGTACAAAACTTCGAACACGCTCAATTGAGACAATCTAAGGCGGCTTCCGACGCTGCCAAGCAACAGTTGCAACAGAATTTCCAAGAACTGCAACTGGCTCAAGCGCAACTGGTGCAAAGTGAAAAAATGTCTAGTTTGGGACGGCTAGTTGCAGGGATTGCCCATGAAATTAACAATCCTGTGAATTTTATTCATGGCAATATTACCTATGCTTCGGAATACCTCCAAGATCTCATGCATTTGATTACACTGTACCAAGCTGAATATCCCCAGCCGAGTCCTAAAATTTCTGAGCAAGTTGACAAGATCGATCTGGAATTTATCCACAAGGATTTATCAAATTTGCTGACTTCCATGAAAACGGGATCGGAGCGGATTAGTGAAATTGTCCGATCGCTCCGATCTTTTTCTCGACTGGATGAAGCGGAATTAAAACCTGTCAATATTCATGAGGGGATCGATAGCGCATTGATGATCCTACAGAGTCGTCTTCAAGCCCCAGCGATCGGGGAGGGGCTGGCTGAGGCTGCGCGGGCTGAGATTCAAGTCATTAAGGAATACGGGGAGTTGCCTTGGGTTGAATGTTTCTCCGGTGAGCTGAATCAGGTCTTTATGAATATCCTCTCCAATGCGATCGATGCACTGGAGGAGAATAATCCACCCCAACCCTATATTCACATTTCCACGGTGCCATTATCCGATGATCAGGTGGAAATTTATATTACTGACAATGGCCCTGGCATTCCGAAGCACATTCAACAATGGTTGTTTGATCCATTTTTTACGACTAAGGAGGTGGGCAAGGGTACTGGTTTAGGACTGGCTATTTCCCGGCAAATCATCGTAGAGCAACATGGTGGGCAACTAGAAGTCAAGTCTACAGTCAATGAAGGGACAACATTCTGTATTCGGCTACCCATCACTGTGAATGCATGATTACTTGTGTAGCACTACCGTGTAACACTACCCGTAACTTGAACACTGCTGTTGCTCGAAGGTTAGCTCTAGAACAAAGTTTGTCTCATCAGTATTCACGTAGCCGTCAGATGACTACTGACATATTATGTCAGGCTCAGGGCATATGTTAGGCTTTGCCAATGATAAAGTCTTTCTAGATTTTTGCCTGAGAATGACGACCGACGAAACAATCTGAAAAGCCGATCTAACTTTGCATCATACAAAATGCACGATCGCTCCTCAACTACCCCGATCGCTGCTTTCGTGGACGGGTTTCTGGGTCAATGAGCCAGTTACTTTTGCTAAAACCTCGATCGACCAAATGCTGGGAAAATGAACGGATCAATGTCGTGAAAGCCTCGATCGATGAGTCCGTGCCGAGTCTCGAATGATATTAATGATGCGATTATGGGAGCGATCTTGATAACCACAATTCTGAAACGTAAGCTGAAATGCTGGAAAGACAGAGAATAGAAGGTTTTTTTCTCTCTGGGCAGTCAGTATAACGACTAATACTTTGCAAATACTAAGGGGTTACCAGCAAACCCCATTTACTACTTTATTACAAGGGTAATCAGGTTGCCTTGTAGGTTGATCTACACTGCTACTACCTGATCCTGATGCCACCAGCATTAGGATGAAAAGGGCAGCAACTTTACTAGCCTGAACTCTTTGAGCTTCCTGTTCGGCTAAATAAGCTTTCTTGTCTTCTGGAGATAAATTTTCAAAATGCTGACGACGACGTTCTGCCTCTAATCGCTGTTCCTCAGTCGCTGCCTGCCGAGCAGCTTCCAGTTCTTTCTGCCTTTGCTCCAATTTCTCCAATTCTTGTTGACGTTTTAGCCGTCGCAGTTCGCGTTGTTGTCGTCGAAATTCATTGCGTTGCTCACGTTCCCATTTACGTTGCTCACGTTCAAGCCTACGGCGCTCACGTTCAAGCATCCTTACGGGATTAGAAGCGATCGTTGGAGTTGATTGAGACCTTTGTTGAGAAACTATCTCGATCGCAGCCACTGCATTAACGCTGATGCAATAGATGAAAGCAGTAGACAAACAGCCAATAAGCTTGAACCTCATTAGAAATCTCCCAGGTAGTTTATGTGGCAAAGCGCATCAGAGAAATCACTTAGCTAATCAGTCACAAGGATTTTATTCCTCAGCATTTTGTAAGTCAACATCTTTGCGAAGAATTTACGAAAGAAAACGGGAGTAGTCTTAAACTGGAATTTCTCATAACCATTTTGTCTTGCTGCGTCCCATCTTCACCAAAAAGCGAAACCCTGCTAACGCAAAGTTCACCTGCTGCGAGTGGATTTTGCTGAAACCAGCATAGCATTGCCAGTCAGGTGCGACGATCGGTCACACTAGGCCAATAATCAAATCTTTCTAGATTTTTACCGAAAAACGACTGCCCACGGAACAACCTGACAAGCCGATCTAAATTTGTATCACACAGATGGGGGAGAAACTACACGATCGCTCTCAACTACCGCTATTTCTGCTTTCGCGGACGGGTTTCTGGGTAAATGAGACAGTTACCTTTTTGACGGGCATAAATCGTAAAGGCTATTGGCGCTTGTCGAAGACGTTGGCAATGAAAATGGGAATAACAAATGAATGGTTGAAGAAACAGGGATTGCTATCAATTAAGAAACTTTGGATGAAAGTTCAGGGTTACACTTAAGCCATCCGTGTTGTCTGCGCATCGACCTGATCCGCCTGTTGCGAACCCGCATGGCAGGTGGTGTGGGAGGGGAAGATTAAATTCTCTCCTCGACCCGATTAGACCGTGCCTCAACGGAGAGACTTGCAACTACTCAATCGGCTTAATCGTGACGTTACCACCTTCCACTGCCCGAATGCACAAATCGTAGCCGTACAGTAAGCCCATTCCGACCAACGGCTCTGCATCAGAAGCGACAACATCAATCATCTGGTTCTGTCCATCCCAAATCACTGAAGCCTTGTACAGTTCAAAAACAACTTCGCTCCCATCTCCCAAGGTTCCAAAGTCGCGGTAATGCCAAGGTAAATCTAAATCCGTGTGATGGAAAGGGGTAAAGACAAAAAGCTAGTGAATCCCGTATCAATGACCGCATCAACGGTGATTTTGGGTGAACCAATACGACCGACTGCAACTTTAATGATAGCTTCACAGTTATCATTCACGATGCCAAACATCATATGGGCTTCCTCAGACTGCGGCTCCCCATACGGAAGACGGCGCGATGTCCGATCCGAATCACCCAAGGCTGGGCATCAGGATAGCGCTCATAAAGTCGATCGACTGCGACCATCGGGATATCATCAACTTCAAAGGCTCCGGTTTCAATGTCGATCGCCACGATTCTGCCATGATTGCCTTCTTCGACTTGAGGACGCACCTGGGATTCGTAGATCTCATTGCCACGACGAGCATATTCTTCTTTAGGATAGCGGGGTTGTCGAATTGCCATCGGGTTAACCTTGTCGCCACATTATCCTTGCATTTTAGCCCAACTACAGACTTCTTCGGGTTACTTCAATCATTGTCCTCAAGTTTGAAGAAATGATTTTCCTAAAATGCTCGGTCGATTTTGCTGAAACCAGTGCAGCATTGCCAGTCAGATGCGACGATCGGTTAAGCTAAGCCAATAATAAAATCTTTCTAGATTTTTCGGTAAACGACTGCTCACCAAACACCCTAAAAAGCTGATCGCTTTCACTAAACCCCGATCGCCCTAGTCCAGGTGCCCACAGGCTACAAGACAAGCAAACCTGCGGGACACCTACGCTTCAGCCTTTACCAACGCCGCTGCAACACGCTAACCCATTCGCCTTCCACACCCGGTACAGGCATGGGTTTCCCCCAATATACCCTGTCTACAAATCCGATCGAATGCAATCGGTTAATGATTGACTCTACCGTTTCCTTAGTGCCGAAAAGTTGTAACCGATAGTATGGATGCAACTGTTCGATCGAGCGATCGCCGCGATCGCTAGAACCTGTAAAACACATATTGAGCTTCTCCTTGTTGAAGTGAATCCCATCCCCACTACAATCTTGCTGCCTTCTCCTGCGGGCTACCGTGTACACACAAGTCGGAATAAACTAGGAAAAAGCTATGAAAGCGCTATTTTCTATGAATAACCCGATTTTAATTCGTGCTGAGCAAACCAAAGACCGCAATACGGTCTTTGGTGATCCGCG
>NZ_JACJRC010000034.1 GCF_014697025.1 Alkalinema sp. FACHB-956
GGGATGGTCTGGCTATCCCTCGCAGCGTCCCCCTGGTGTTGTGACGATCGTCAAGGGTCTACAACGGTTTGAAGGCATTTTCTTAGGTTGGAAAATGACTTTCCCCTGACTTGTGTGTACACGGTAGCCCGTCCTGGGAGAGGGATTTAGGGTATTGAGCTATGTATTGATAATAGTTACCAGAGTCATAGACCTCTGACAGACGGTAAG
This sequence comes from Alkalinema sp. FACHB-956, assembly GCF_014697025.1. Taxonomy (NCBI): domain Bacteria; kingdom Bacillati; phylum Cyanobacteriota; class Cyanophyceae; order Leptolyngbyales; family Leptolyngbyaceae; genus Alkalinema; species Alkalinema sp. FACHB-956. Next base: position 211 of record NZ_JACJRC010000034.1, read on the forward strand.
TATCTGACAGACGGTAAGTAATAGAGAACCCCACCCTCGGTAAAATACCTGCCTGGGGTGAGGTTCTTTATAGTTATGAGACTGTCAGATTATCTGAATTCGAGTTCTACTAGGGAGTTTAGAAGAATGGGCGATCGCGCATCGGGTTGAGTCAATTGATCAGATAGCAACGCTAGCAGCATTGAACTCTCTCATTATTCCCCCAGCACTCAAATAGAATATAGCCAGAAGCGCTTGATTACTAAGCGGTTAGGCCATTGGAGTATTGAGCTCTGTATTGACAACAGTTACCGGAGTAATAACTATCTCATGAATCTGTGATCGCCAGTTCATAGACCGATCGAATCCGTTGAGCAATCACAGGCCAAGTATAATTCGCAGCAACATAATCTCGGCAATGTTGCTGATTAGGCAGTTGACGAATGCCGGATAATACTTCTTGGATACCCTGCGCCAGATGTTGGCTGGAAGCACTTTCAAATAGGCAATCCTGAGATAACGGGCTGAGGATTTCCGGAATAGAATCGACGGGAGTACCTAAAACAGGAGTTCCAGCAGCCAGCGATTCGATAATAATTAAACCAAATCCTTCGTAGGCTACAGTGGGCACAACAGAGAAATTAGCAGCGCGATAGGCTACAGGTAAATCTTCATCTGGCATAAATCCTAATAATTGGACATGATCTTCAAGATTGAGTTCTTGAATTTGTTTTTGTAGGGTATCTGCTAGATAGCCTTTACCTGCAATCATCAACAAGACATCGGGATAGGAATAACGAATTTTGTCAATCGCTGCAATCAGATTTTCCAATCCCATTCGTTTGGCTAACCGTCGTACCGACAAGATAATGGGGCGATCCTGTGGCCAACCCAGTTGAGTTCGAGCTTGTTGCAGTGAAATATTGGGATTAAAATGCTGCATCTCAACACCAGGGGGAATGATGTGAATGCGCTCACGAGGAATATGATATTCCTGATGCAATATGTTCTGAAATGCTTGCGAAAGGACAATAAATTTTTGAGTTCGATTGTAGCAAACTTGTTCAAGCCCCTGTCGCAATCGAATTCCCATTGTTTTAGCCCCCCCATGTTCAACTAAGCTTTCGAGTGCCCAAGGGCCCTGGAAGTGAGTAACAAGGGGGCGATCGCCCAATATATCTAAAATTGGGAACGTATAGAGAGCAAAATGAGAAACCACAAGGGGATAGTCTTGATCTAATAGAATTCGTTTGGCAAGCAAGCGTTGCTTATACCAGCGCTGTAATAGAGAATCACTGGGAGGGGCAAAGCTACTGACTATCCGATTCGTATCTCGTTCAATGTTGGGAGATCCCACAACCAGTCCTCGGGCATTGATACCCGCTTGCGGCAAGTGTTGGATGCAGTCAAAGAATACCCGATTGAGTCCTCCCGCTCTTTCAGGAAACCACTCCATACCAATTTGGAGCGTATTGAGCGTGGATAAATTTGTAGAGTGTAGTAACTGCATTAAACTAAGCCTTCTAGTGAGTCAGCATTATTTTGAACAATAGCGCAACCGATGATCTTATATCTCAACCTGTAGGCTATCTTGATTGCTAAACGATCTATCCAAGGTCATACCTGCCCAAATTTCCAAAACCAATAATGTCCAGAGTTGCTGACCCCAATCTACTTGACCAGAAAAATGTTCTTGCAACATCTGTTCAATTGCAGTTGGCTCAAACCAGCCACGATCCTGAAAGGCAGAACTACGCAAAGTGACTTTCAAGTAGTTAGCAAGATGACCTGTAAGCCAAGCACTTGCAGGCATAACAAATCCACGCTTACGGCGATAAATCACCTCTGCTGGAACATAGCGAGTTGCAAGGCGCTTCAGTAAATATTTAGTGGTAAATCCTTTGATCCGAAGATCGGTGGGAATGCGGGCAGAATATTCGATCAATGTTTTATCGAGCAATGGCGATCTCGCTTCCAGTGAAAACGCCATTGTTGAGACATCCATTTTAGTCAGCAGTTGATCAGGTAAGTAAGTGCTAAAGTCACCATATAAAGCGCGATCAACATCATCGGTTGCTCTAGCACGGTTCCAAACCTGGCTATAGAGTAAATCAGGATGGTAATTGCCTAGCTGCTGACGAAATTCTGGGGTATAAATTTGATGACGATAGGAGCGAAAGGCACGATCGTAGATAAACGCTGCCTCAGCGGTAGTCTTTCCTGTTTGAGCTAGCATTCCTAGGTTTTTCAAAGATCCCTGTTGAATATCAGTGAATATTTGTCCTAAAGCGCTACGGAGTGCTGGGGGGAGAAAGCGACGATAGGACTCAGCAGCTCTTGCAATCACTGGACGGGAATATCCAGCAAAGACTTCATCTCCCCCATCCCCATTCAAAGCAACCGTAACATGCTCCCGTGCTGCTTTGGCAACATAGTAGGTGGGAACAATCGACACATCTGCTAGGGGCTGTCCATACTGCCCAATAATTTCAGGTAACTTGAACAGGAAATCGGGCTGCAGGACATATTCATGCAAATTGACTTGATGCCCCAAATGTTGAGCTACTTTACGGGCATAGTTGCGCTCGTCAAATGCCTGATCCTCAAAACCGATGACCACGGCATCCACAGGTTCTTGTCTTTCCTGCGCCATCATGGCAACAACTAAACTGGAGTCTACCCCACCGGAGAGAAAGGCTCCTAGGGGGACATCACTCATCAAGCGACGGCGTACAGCTTGACGAATCAAATGATCTAATTCTTCCAGGATTTCTGCTTCTGATTGCTTAGTTTTTTGGCTATAGTCCACATCCCAGTAACGTTCAAGGGAGAGTTTCTGAGTAGGATAATGATACCTGAGGTAATGAGCTGGGGGAAGTTGATGAATCCCTTGAAAAATAGAATAGGGAGCAGGTACGGCTTGGTAGGTGAGGTAAGCATCCAGGGCGATCGGATTAACATTTGGAGTTTGGGGTAGAAGCGCGCGGAGAGAATTAAGGGTGGAGGCAAAACTAAAGGTTCCATCTTCATAATGATAGAAGAAAGGCTTTTTACCAACGCGATCGCGGGCTCCATAGAGGGTTTGGGTGCGATTATCCCAGATAGCAATCGCAAACATGCCATCAATACGATCGAGCATCCGTTCCCATCCCCAAGCAAGGTAGCCATTCAGGATGACTTCAGTATCCGTACCGGAACGAAAGGGATAATCGGCTTTCAGCTGATTCCGTAATTCTTGGTAGTTATAGATTTCTCCATTAAAGACAAGCATGACTTGACCGTCAGAGCTGACCATGGGTTGATGCCCAGCGGGGCTGAGGTCGAGGATAGCAAGGCGACGAAACCCAAAGATGGCTTGCCCCATTTGGTGAAGCCCAGCGTCATCTGGTCCACGCTCCCACATGCGATCGCGGGCTACTTCTATTTGAGCAAGAGAAGTACGAGATGAAGTTCCAATCAGTCCGATAATTCCGCACATAGATAATCCTAAAAAACTAATAGTGACTGTTAAAAGTTAAATATCTATCAGATATTTGGAGTGAGCCCTTAAACACGGATAGACGAAAGATGATTTCGAGGAAATTCTGCCAGCCCATTACATTTTGATGATCATCTCGCATCTTCGTGATTAATGGGTCGAGCAGGTATACCAACAACTGTGTGATTAGAAGCAACATCACGGGTTACAACCGCTCCAGCACCAATTACTGCTCCAGCACCGATTGTTAGTGTTTCATCCTCACGACTAATAATAGTTACATTCGCTCCAATAGTCACGTTATCTCCGACGATGATACGATAGGGAGATCCGATCCAAGTAGAGGTGGCTAAAGTAACGTTATGAAAAATTTTGACACCTTTCCCAATAGTGACATTAGGATGAATCACTACTCCTAATCCAAAATGCTCTAAACAAATATCATTCTCTACTTCTGCCTCATAGGGGAGAATTGCATGAAAAGTCAGAAAGTTTATCCCCTTCAAGATCCTTGCAAGAATAGTCATCCTAGCATGATAAGCTTGACGACTCAGTTTCCACAGCAGATTAGGATTCATAGCATTCTATTTTAGAAAGTAGATCTATAGACGCAAGACACACTCGATAGAAGACGATTGAACTTTTCATGCACTACTGAAACAGTTCTATTATTTTGAGAATTGAAATAGTTATCAAGGTTGTATACTCCTCCTCTAGTTTCTTGCTCATCAATCAAGATATAATATTCACTATTTACAAACACAGTAGGTAATCCATACACAGTAATCTGTACACAGCAAGTTTTTCTTCAAGAGATCGCTGTTGATTTAGACAAAAATGGACTGCACCATATTCCGTAAGTAAGGTTTCATACTCACCTCCCCCAGAGACAACAGCAACCGTATGCCCTGCTTGAGCCTGTAAGCAAGCTAGATCGACGGCAACGTTCACGATACCCTTACCAAGTCTCTGAACATGATTTAAAATATGAAGAATTCGCATCGTTTTGACCTTAAGTAGGGTGATTGACTACACTCCCAACCAGTTCTTGAAAAGTCGTTTCCAACGCCCAAACTTAGCAATCAGGTAAAACATCAAAACAGGTTTTTGTAAGCCTAGTGAGAACCAGTCATGCAGATTCCATTGATCTGACCGATTCTGAAACTCCATGGGCGTAAATGAAGCATTAGTCCAAGTCAATACTAGACCACGTTTCAGGAAAATAAACGGAGTAGCACCATGGTATTTGAGATTTGCCCCCAGATGAGTTGGCAGATTAGTAGTCACATCACCGAAGGCATCAGAGATTAAGGCAATCCCCCCAAAAGTCAACATGGCAGCTATATCCGCTACTGCTTTTAGCGGATTTGGCAAATGCTCAAGTACGTCAATAGAAATCACAACATCAAAAGAACCATCTAATAAATCATCATAGTTACTGATAATATGGATGGATGAGTTGAGCAAACCATAGGCTTCAAAGCGTTTTGAAACAAACCGATAATTTTGGCTCCCTGGAAAGTCTAAATAGTAAACTGTAAAACCTGAATTGGCTAAGCAAATGGAATCATTACCTGAACCATCCCCTAGGATCAAAATCTTAAGTTGTTTCTGATCCTGACTGGTTTCCCTAGCATAATTCTGAATGCGGTCAATTAGGATATTAGTCAAGTTCTGTCGTCCCGATCTTGCCCAATAGACCATCGTCTCAAATATGAATGCATGACTATCTCGATAGAGATCTTCCATGGAACCGTCATAGTGATGAGGTGTAATGTGATACTTTTCCGCATCTTGACAGACATTCCATCCAATTGTTAAGGCTTCTTGCCAAACTCGCTGCTTCACCTCTTCTCGCTCTAGTTGAGTGAACTGAGTAATCTCATCTACAATGTCATCCATGCTAACTGGAATAGAGATTTTGACAAGGCTCGTGCTTACGTTAGTCATATTAATTACCACGTTAATCATTAATATTCGAGATGATTCAAAAACTATGGAGACGAATGGATGGAAGCCAATGGCACATCAGAGATAAGTTGCGCCGATCTCATTTTGGACTTGTAGTAATGCTCTCCAGCTAAAATGAGTCCTAGAAAACTCCATGCAGCGATGCCAGAGAGGCTCGTCAGTGTCGTAGTCACCCACATTTGCAGACAGCCAATGACACTGATAGCAAATCCTGTACTCAGAAAAGAATCGGCTACCCATCGCTGCTTAATTTTGGCAGCGCTCAACAAGGAAATTAGCAGGCCAATCAGATAAGGAATTGCACCAATCCACCCTAGACTCAGAAACAAGTCAATGAATCCACTATCCACAACTAGGGAAATTATTTTCCCATTCTGCTCAATCCAAGAAGAACCGAGGCCATTGCCCACTGGATTCAGCAGGGCACTAAATAATCCAGTATCATAAATCTCCATCCGTCCAGTTAAACTATTATCTTGCGGATCGGTTAGGGTCTCAATGCGCGTGTTAATTGTCTCTGCAAAGGGATCCATAGTGACGAGCGGAATGGCACACATAATAATGAGAACAATGGAGAAGAGCAATCTTGCTTGAAATTTTGGTTTGAGCGAAGTTACCAGCATCAGTAGACCTGCTCCCCAGCCCAACCATGCAGTTCGTACCAGAGATAGCAAAATTGCAAGATAACCAACTCCACTGATAGGGATAGCGAAGGGTGAGGAACTAGTGAGCAAAAATAAAAGTCCAGCCATAATAAAGACAGCGAAAGCACCCGGTGAATGCATCGTACTCCAAATTCGCATCTTCAGTGGTTCGGGCAGCCCTGCACTGGAGAGCTGCGACTCCCTCAACCAAAGAGCATCCCATTCTGGAGCAACTAAATATTGATAAACACCATACACGCCTGTAATCAGAACCCCCCAGAGAAACACTTGTCGAATCGTTTTTGAATACTCAGGATAGTATCGCCAGTTTTGCAGATAGTAGAGTGCAAAGACGATCGGTGAGAGCCAATCCAACATGGTGCGAAAGACCCCAAAGGGGGGATTGCGTAGTAAACCAATTAACGTTGCATATAGAACGCCAGCTCCTGCTAGAAGTAAGGGTGTTGCTCCCATTCGGTTAAGCTTTGGGATGTTGGAGAGAATACTTAACAGTGGAATGAAGGTGATGAGATAGGGAGCAATTAAAATAATTCGTTGGGGATCCCAGCCACTACGATAATCCACTAGACGGGCGAATAGAGGTGTGAGCATCCAAACCCACCAAACAAAAGCTTGGTAGATCACTGGATATTTCTGGTAGAGAAAAAGTGCTACTGCAACTGTGAGCACTGGATAAAGAAGACGCGTGATTGATCCAATACCAACGAAGCCACCCAGCAAGAAGAAAAGACCCCAAACCAAGAGGAGCAACCAGGCATCAGGCGGATTAGGGATGAAGGATATCTTTTTCACGGTAGATCATCTTTTCGCGGGTCAACTACTCTAGGCTCGTGCCAAAACTCCTTTTACTATTCCTTTCATCGTGAGGTTGATCCGGTGAATCTGGGAAAATAGTGGGCCCAAACCGAGTTGAATTGCTTGTAATCTTAGTCGCAGTTCTAAGCAATCTCCTAATTCCAGCAGGAGGCGAGTGAGTTCCGCTTTTTCTTGGGAGGTAAACCAGGGTTCATAACAGGATGCTGCATGATTTAGGGCTAGACTTCTGCGCGATCGCCAGATTGGTTGAGTGTTCCAGCCACGACGCTGAAAGGCAGGAATCATAGTTTCTTCAAAGGTTCTGATCAGCCCGCGAATTTCTAATCCTTTGCGCCTAGGGCGAGTTCCTTGAGCATCTGTCCAAACTCGGTAGCAAGACAAAATTTTTGGGGAGTAGACATTTCCATAGCCTGCATCCGCGATTCTGACCGAGAGATCATAGTCTTCAGCGAAGTCAGGACGCCCCTCATAGAAATTAAGTTCTCGAAGAACAGGAGCACGAAACATACAGATATTAGCTGCCACTCGATAGCCAGTTACAGATGCTTTGAGTGCTGTATCGCCATCATGATATTCATGGGAGCGATGGACTCTCCGAATGCCTCGTTGGTTACCAAATTGGTCAATTTCCTGCACAGCAGCATGGGCATAACCAGCATCTGGATATTTTTCGAGGAGTGCCAGTAATGTGGTGACGTAGTCTGGCAAGAGTAAGTCATCGGAGTCTAGACGAATGATATAGTCGGTCTGGGGCTGACGCAAAAGCCAAGAGTTATTTCCTGCAATGCCTAGGTTTTTGGGTTGACGATAATAGTGAACTTGTTGATACTGTTGGCAGAGTTGGGCCATTACATCTTGAGTATCGTCAGTACTCGCATCGTCTGAAACCCAGACTTCTAGATTGGGATAGGTTTGCTGGCAAATGCTTTCAACTGCCAAGCGTAGGTATTGGGCTTGGTTATAGGTTGGGATACACACAGCAACGGTTGGGGGAGACGATTGCATGGTTCTACTCTCTCTGTAGCTTTTGCTGATGGATGAACTCAAATAAATCAACGTAGTGTTTTGCCATGGTTGACCAACTGTATTGTTCGGCAATCTTGCGAGCAGTCTGCCCCATCTGATGTCTTAAATTGGATTGTGTCATCAGTTTGTGAGCAGCTTCCGCGATCGCCACCGAGTCTTCGGAATCAGGTAACACAATGCCACAATCGGGGTGAATAATTTCCGAGCCACCTGTCGTTTTTGCAGTAATCACAGGCAGACCGGATGCCATGGCTTCTAATACTACGAGTGTGCAGGCTTCATATCGGGATGGAAAGATGAAGAAATCAACGGCTCGCATGATGGCTGGCAGGTCGCGGCGGTATCCCAAAAAGTAGGTTCGATTGCTGACTCCCAAGTTGATCGCCATCTGTGGGAAAGGACTCTGCTCAGGATTGCCGACCACTGCCAGATGTAGCTCAGGAACCTGTTGAAGGGCTTTGAGAATGGTATCTAAATTTTTTCGGTTCGATCGAATATCGCCAGCGAAAAGCGCAAGGGGAACCGAATTGGGTAACTGCCATTGGCTGCGATCGGACTGACCCGGATGAAATTCATCGAGGTCAACGCCATTAAAAATGACTTGAATCTGGGATGGGCTGATGCCAATTTCAGTGAGTTCCTGTCCCACTTTTTGAGAGACGGCCACAACAGTTCTTGCTTGACTGAGGATGGGATGCTCTAGGAGTGCATTAAATTTGCTGTATAACCATTGATAGCTGCCATACAGGTTGCGATGAATTTGAGCGGGATGGACAGAGGATTGCAGCCAAGCACTATGGACAAAGTGAACTGCATTGACATCTGCCGGATAGGATGTAATGGTGCCGTTAATCTTAGTGACATCATAATGATGAGCATTCTGCTTCAGCCACTGGTGACTGTGATGCATGAAGGCGAGATTTTTGAATAACTCTGTTGGGAGACTTGCAACGGAAATCTTGATCCAATTGAGATTAGGGTGATCTTGTAGCTCAGGCGCGATGCTACTGGCTAGTAGAGTCAGTCGATGACCACGATGCAAGACCTCACGAGCCACTTCGTAATTGACTCGTCCTTGCCCATCTCCTTTAGCGACTTTGTGAGTAACAATACAAGCTTTCATGGTGTCATAGGTCTCACGTTATGAGGGATGGGAGTTCATCCAGGTTTGCAACCCTTGCCAGCGACCCACTAGGCATGACCATCCTTTCTGGACGGCTAGCCAGCCTTCTTGAGGGAATAGTCGTAAGACTTGGATCAGACCAGGATTGGTTCTTGTTCCAATCAGATTTGACCAGATCAGGAAAATTAAACGACGTAAAGGAGAAAGATAGTCGAGCAAGGCTAACACTTCATTATGGGATTGATTAATGGTAGCGATCGCATTGAAGCTACCGCGCTGATCATCATCAAACCGTTGAGCAGGGTAGTGGTTGACAGCAACGGCGGGATCGTAGATGAGTTTCCAGCATCGACGTTTGACTGAGAGACTGAACGCCAGATCGTTATGCACCTGTGCACCTTGTCCTTTCAGACGATCGTCAAACCGTAGTCCTTCGATCGCTTCCCGTCGATAGCTCATATTGGCACCTTTGAGGATGTCAACTTCGCGGGCCTCTCCAATTCCAATGTGATGATTGCCCACGACTCGCCCAAACCATTGAAGAATACCAACCTGATTTTCAGATCCCTCTAGGAGTCGATCGCCTAAATAAACCCAGTCCCGACCACCCACACCACCCACAGTTGAATCAGAGAGATAATGCCCTTTAATTTGCTCTAACCAAGTCGGTGCAGGAGCAGCATCATCATCAGTAATGGCAATTATATCGCCCCGTGCAACAGCCATCCCCCCATTCAAGGCCGCTACTTGTCCCGGCAGCCACACATTAACCACTTGCAGAGGCAATGCCTCAGCGGTAAAACTCCGTAGAAATTCATGAGTTTCATCATCGGTATCACGCACCACAACTAAAACCTCATCAGCATGACAAGACTGCTGTTTGAGGGCTTCGAGGCAGCGCGCCAAATCTCGGCAACGTCGATAAGTTGGAACCAGAACCGATACTTTCATAGTTGCATCCAACATAATTGTATCCAGAGTAAATCAAGGTTAAATCTCTGTTGATACAGCACTTTACTTGACTGATCGATACAGCAGCTCACAGCAGACATGGCTTCAGACATTATTGTATTTGCTCCTTATCGTTACGCAATCTGCTGTAACCCTCTTCTATCAAACTGGGTTCAAATATTGCGTTCCCGTAGGATGAAATGACGTAAAGTCGCCGAAAATCCACAAACTGACAAAAGAGAGGTAAGTAGCTAGGTGGAATAAATGTAGGATGTGTAAAGCCTGCGGCATCCCAGAAAAAACGCTAGCTGTAACGCATCAATAACTTAACACTTCCTACCAACAGAAATTCAACATATTTTCGACAACAGGGAGTAAGTTACCCGGCAGACAAAGCAACACAAAGTGGATAAATCCTTTGACTGACAAACGATTCTGTAACGTATAGTGATCAGACATATATATTGCTAAGGCTTGTTTTTTTCTGCCTTTTTTCAGCAACTTACTCACCGCTGGTGAAGCGTATTGTTGGAGCCTTTCTCTTCTCGAAGGTTCGATCGAGGCTGGCAAGTCAAGCTCTTTAACTAAGTTAAACGTAATATCACTATAGTTGTTATTTCTCAAAATTGAATTATCGGTCAACCGATATGCGGAAACATATTTGTCAATGAAATAGAAAGCTGACTGATTTTTGGCAATCCGTAGGCCAAAATCATAGTCACAAGCATCTCCAACTGTTGCACCATCACGGTAGCCGACTGCTCGTGCAACTTCCGTTAAAATCATATAACCGTTATTTGGAAATTGACCCATCAGGGCTGACCACTGCGAGGATGACTGTAATCCGGCATACTTTTCGGATCGAAAATAATGACAATTCAGTTGGTTGGAATCTTTCTCCAGAATTTTACCATCCATGCTGGCCACAAACTGTTTACCAAAACAAGCGACTAAGTCAGGATGGTCATCCCAAACTTGGATCAAAGTACTCACCGCATCTTCGAGCAACCAGTCATCATCATGAATTAAGACAAGCCGATCTCCTTGCGCTAAGTAGAAGAGTTGATTTACATTACCCGCTTGCCCCAGTGGTTGAGCATTACGATAGTACCGAATTCTATCCGATCGCTGCAACTGAACAATGGCCACCTCTGACAATTCATCCGGCGAATCATCAGAAATAATAATTTCAATATTGTGATAGGTTTGATTCAAACAGGACTGAACCGCACAAAGCAGCAAATCAGGGCGTTTATAGGTCGGAATACAAATAGAAATCAGCGAATTCATACACCACCAAATGAGTAGGAATAGATAGGTGCAGTAAGCAGAGACAGGGTCAGAAAAATCAAGGGGATTAATCTGAGTCGATTATCTGGCAGCCAAACAGACAGATTATTGAGTGGGGACAATCTCACTAGCAGGGTCTAAGATATTCACTGGCGGCCAATCTAAGCCATATTGTTCAATGAGTTGACCAGCCGATTGTGTAAGTTCGGCTTTATAGGAGACAGATCGTAGGCGTCTTAATAATTTCCGGAAAGGATAAGTGGAATCAGTGCGGCAGATCTCATAGATATTCACCGCACAATGAACTGGATCAGGCTTACTGAAAGCCAGTAACAACCTTTCATGAATATATTGATCGAGATTTTTCGACAACAGCTTCCGGAAATCGAGAGGTTTCGGAACCGATCTTATATTCATACTAGATTCTAAAGCAGCCAGATTTTTCTTGGCAATTTCGATATAGTTTATTGAGCCTTGGAGTCCATCAGCGAGAGCAGTAGCTTGTTCGGGATAGAGCCGCCAAGTCGCTAGAAGCTGAGGCAAATAAATCACATCGGAAAATAGCCCCAGACGCATTGACCAATCATAGTCACCCACAGAGCCATATTGCGATGAAAAACCGCCCATTTTCGCAATCAGATTCCTTCTAAATACCAACGAAGTAATCGTCATATAAATAGTGCCATACATGTAATGCATGAATACTTCACACAATCCCGATCTGCGATGGGGAGATCGGTTCACTTCCGCATAGATCGGAAATCGGTTACATACATATTCATCTGGGTCGTATAGCATATCACCCTCTTGATCAATCAATGCGTATTGAAAATGACAGATATCGACATCAGGATGCTGATCAAGCATATTCACCGTACTATCCACTAATGACGGATAACAAATATCGTCACTCGTAAGGATATAGAAATATTCGGTATCGACATGCTCTAGGCTGTAGTTCCAATCTGCATACATGCCCTGCCCCAGACCCCGCTTGAGCAAGAATCGTGGATCATGGACAAATTGCTGCATATATTCCCAACTACCATCATCGGAGTTACCATCAATAAAAACACATTGCCAATCTTGACAGGTTTGTGCCAACATACTTTCAATACAAGCGGGCAAATACTTGATCTTATTCCGGTTCGGGATACAGAACGTAAATTTTGGCTTGTTCATGATGAAATCTAATCAGATAGAGGGATGAGTATGAATCGAAGAAACAAAAACGATCCTAGAGCAGATTTAACATTTGGGAAGAACATTTTTAAGGAAATGGGCAGTACCAAAATTTTCAGAAAATATGTAGTCAGTTTTGCAGATAAAACCAAGGTGGTTTAATTTATCAAACAAGGCATCTTTTGATCCATTACGATGATGTTCCATCTGAATTTCCTGCACACTATTCAAATATTCAGGTGTCATGTTTTGAAACAAATCATGCTCCCCACCTTCAATATCAATTTTAAGTAGATCTATACGTCTATGCCCAAGTTTTTCTTCAACTATATCCAGTAAATCAGGAAATCTAATAGCAGATACAGTTTCTACACCAGTTGCATCTTCGGCTTCAACAAGATGACTCGTAGTACTTCCAAAACCGCCCGTCGCCATCGCACAGATAGCACGCCTAGAACTTATAGCTAGGGGAAGGGTTGTAATGCGCGAACTCAGCTGATTATTAACAATATTTTCCTCAAGTTGTCTGAAAGTACTGGGAAATGGTTCAAGGCAGATAACTTTCACGTCAGGCTCATGCTGAGCCGCAAAAATAGCAAATGAACCGATATTGGCACCCAAATCTACGATAACTTTACAATCTTTCGGAATTTTGTACTCAAATTTGCAGAAAATCACCCAGACAGTCGTTACGTCATAGAAGTCTTTTAAACGAATGGTATATCCTTTCCGAGTCATCACATCAAAAGGATATTGATTGACTAATCCCAAAAAACGAAATAAAAACCCCCACCAGTTTTTGAGATTGTACATGCACCACCAAGCTTCAGGAACTCGTTGCAGGTTGGAAGCAATTTTCGTGAATCTCGAAATCATCAAGCTGAAAGACATGGGTATATTCCTCAAAGAATTGTGTTACAGGTATAACGAAATATGGAACAATAAGTACATTGTTACAACATATAACTCAATGCTAAAACCAATAAACTCGTTGTCATATAAGAAATTTATGACATACCTAGTAGGCAACCGATTCAACCACTTTCTGTAAAGCAGAAATCATTTGATCAGCAATCCAATCAACATTAAAACTCTGTTCTGCAACCTTACGATTGTTAGCAATCACTTGATTACGATCACGATCAAGCTTCTCCAGTGCGGTAATCATGGCATCTTTCAACGCTTCTGGAGTATATTCCTCAAACAAGATTCCTGACTCTCCAATGAAGTCCTTCGTCCCATTGGTTGAACCGAGAACCACGGGTAAACCGCAACAGAGAGCTTCTGCGATCGAAGAACCAAAGTTCTCGGCTTCACTAGGTTGAACCACAACGTCACATTCGTGAAGGAGTTGTGGAATTTCCGATCTCGGGACAAATGGAATGTACTCCATTTGTCCTTTTTGTAGCAGTGGCTCCATCAATTTGCGATATCCTGGTACATGACGAAATCCACCCACAACTTTCAAATGCACATCTTGCCGCTCCTGTAAGAGTAATTCATAAGCTGCAATCATCAAATCAAATCGCTTACGAGGATCGATTCGCCCTAACCACAGAAAAGTTTTCTTATCCGTATTGCTCTTTAGACTCACTTTCTGTGGTGGCTGAAAGAGTTCTAGATTTATAGGGTAGGGCAGTATTCGTAAACGCTCTGGAGCAACCCCATACTCAATCATACGATCACGTGACCAAGCACTTTCACAAATCAAGAGATCACTATTAGCTATTTCTCGACCAACTTTAGGAGCTTCCAATGTGTAGTGAACAGCCGCCTTTAGATAAAAACCTGAACCACCGTATTTAATGATTTGCGATCGAAGTTTCTGAATATATTGCCATTCTGTTTGAGGTGTTCCCTGCAACCAACTGACGATCGGTAATCCCTTCACTTTAAATTTAGAATTAACACTTAGAAACAGCATCACATCATAATGCTGAGAATGATGTGATAAAATAATTTCTTCTTGCAAATATTTTTGATCTATCCGACTATCAAGGAAAACATGAACAGCAGGCCACAAATACGATTTATAAATCTCCTTTAAAAAGGTTGGAAGACAACTATAGATAGAACTTCCAACCACTCCCTTCGGTAGTTCAATGAACTTGAAATTAGAATAATCTAATAACTCATGAGGCTTATTAAAGCCATCCCAACCAAAAAAATCAATCTCAAGTCCCCGCTTCAACAGCTCTTCCAAAATCAGAAAGTTAGCACCAGCAACACTTCCCGTATTCTTATACACATAACCGTAACAAGCAATTTTCATCCTTCTACTCCCTTACCAACCACGCAAAGATTAACTTCACCAAAATCTAGTCAACGCTGAAGACAGTTCACGATGAAGTGCCTGTCATTACCAAGTGATAAATCCGTACAAAGTCCGCTCTACCAGGAATTAAATTGGGAGATCTCGACTTTAGAACGATCGGATAACTGACCATCACTGCAACTAAACGAAAGACACCTGAGATCAGGAGCGCATAAACCACCCCATACACTCCATAGGTTGGCACCCATAGAACAAACATCACAACATTTAGTCCTAGCCCTAACGCTTGTAAAAGTGTTGCCATTTCCGGGCGATCCAGTGCCATGAAAGGCTGCATCAAAATCTGTGTTGTTCCTAGCAAAATAGTGTAACCAACCAGCAATCTAAAAATGGGTGCCGCCGCTACAAACTCATTCCCATACAGTAACTCTAGTACCTGTGGCCCCAAGAGAACAACAGTTGCCCCCCCAACAATCGTCAGCACAAGCGTCACACGTGCTGTTTTTGCTGTCATCTCTACCACCTCATTCACAGGTCGTGCAGAAGCTTTAGGAAATAGAATACTTCCAGCAGAGATCTGTAGCATAGCAATCACACTCGCTAAGTTTAACGCTGCATTATAAATTCCAACTTCATAAGCCGCTAAAACCCCTACGATAAAAATCTGATCAATTTTGCTAGCTAGAGTCCCCAGTAAATCTAATCCATAGGATCTCAGACCATACCTAAAAAGATTTCTAAAAGATGCAGATAACCTGATAAATTTTGGCTGAATCTGTCTGCAAGCATGAACCAAAACCCATAGAACTAATATCACCTTAGGAATTATTCCAGCAATGATAAAATTAACAGGATTAATTATATTAAATTGAATCAAAATCCATAATGTAATTAGCGATAGCAGCGGAGAAGTAATATATCGAATTTGATTAGCAAAACCAAACTGCTCCTCAGCTTCCAAGGCAGCACAGGCTATCCCGTGGAGCATATCGAGCACCGCAGTTAATACAAACCATCGTGCAACTTGAATTACAATTTCAGGGCTTTTCGCTAGCCAGACTGGAATACAGAAAAAACCAACGATCGATGCAGCAGTTCCCAGTAAAGAGCCTAGTATTAAAGCAGTACCAAATAACTCGGATTTTTGTTCAGGATACCGCTTGAAATTATAAATCAAAGAATTGGTTAACCCTAAGGTTGCCATAAAAGCTAACAATTGCGGCCAAAGACTCATAGCTGCTAGCTCACCTCGCCCTTCAGGACCTAGATATCGTGCAGTAATCATTCCTGTTACGATCGTTAAAGCCATGAAGATAAAGCGAGCCAAAAAGGTTTGAGCAATTGTAGATGCACCATCTTTGCCCTGTAGAATCCAACGAATTTTAGCGTGAATCAATTTCACTGACCTTGACCTCTGGCTTGTTTCCGTAATTCTTAGTGGACTCCATAACCTTGGCAAACTGATTACTTATTAATAGTAAAATCGCTAAAACAACCCCTAAATAAAGGTTTCAAGGATCTTAGGACTTATCAACCGACCGCTCTAATCAACCTTGAGTTGAGATCGGATTAGACTTTTCCACACTCTCAAAATATGCAGCCGGTAGACTCACTCGTCCACGCAATTCATTCAGCCACACCAACAACTGCTGGCGCAAACCCACTCTTTGAATTAACCCACATAGTCCACTTGCTTTCAAAATGCGACCATCATAATTCACATAAAATTGCAGAGACTCACCCATCGCAGCAGATTGTTGGGAGGCTCGAAACAGGTAAGCAGCAATAATCAATAAACTATTTACACTAAACCGAACCATTTTCCCGAGCAGCGTATAGGAAACCTTTTGAGCAACCAATCCACAACTCTTCCCCGGCTTTAAATTGACATAAATCGGCTTACCCGCACGGTGAGCGACTTCCGCCCAGAATTGCAAGGCCGCCACACCCAGCTTGACATCTACCAATACCAACTTCACCGGCGACTTTCTCACCCGCTCCACTAGCCACTCCATCGGCACCGTCTCCGGAACCACGATCGCACTACGAGACGGCGCACGGCGCACAACCAACTTCTTCTGCCGCCACACCAGCGCATACCCTGCCATCGTTGCAGCCGAATTGATAGAAGGAACAGACGTTGAAAAGACAGGAGATTTTGTGTACATCATTGTGAACCAACACCGAATGTGAAAGGGCGTAAAACCAAATTTAAGGAAACGTATTTATAACCGAAACTTACATCCTTTGTCCGCTGTCGGAATTGAGACGAACTCGCTGATTAGCTTTTGCAGGCTCCTTCCAGAAAATCCTGAGAGTTCATCAGAACTTTGTAAACTTCTCCATCCACCTTTACAAAAACCCGATCGAGCCTGAGCCAAAACCATGGGTTTTACTTAAACTCAAACTGGAATTCTTCATAATTCTTATTCATAGCTGTTATTTCTCCTTTCCAATCTGTATTACCCAATCCGGGAAAATACGGAACAATCTTGGAATTAGAAGAAATTAACTTGCTCAGAACACCCTATTCAGTCAGCCCTGACCTTCTGCAGAAGCGGGTTTCAGAAGTCTCAGTAGATTCACGGAGTCGCCATTCACCGACAGACTCATCGAGAGGTTGCATCTGGTCGCATCTGGTCGTATCTGCACAGATCGATCGCGCAATACACCTACCGCCGTCAGGACTCGATCGGTCTCCCCATTGTTCCCGATCCCCCAAAAATTACAGCGAACCTTGCTACCAACTTGGATCCCATCCCTGGCCAACCCTACAACCCCCTCCAACCCTCCTAATCTTCCCCCCTTCCCCAATAAGACCAATCGTCAAACACAAGCGCATCCCCGCACTTCGGTAGAATGGGAAACGAAACTTGTTAAGTCTCGTTAAGAACCGGGGTTCTTCACCCATGCTCGACGCCATCCAAACCCAGCTCTACAGCCTGAGCCAGACCGCCAACCAACTCGTGCTCAGCCAACTCACCCACCTGACGATCGTCAGTATCGCCATTATCTTCGGTGCCGGATTGCTCACCAGCCTCACCCCCTGCACCCTATCCATGCTGCCCATCACCGTCGGCTACATCGGCAGCTACGAAGCCCAATCCCGCTGGCAAGGAGCCATTCAATCCGCCTGGTTTGCCCTCGGCCTTGCAACCACACTGACCGGGCTAGGGATTGTCGCCTCATTATTGGGCAGAGTCTATGGTCAGGTGGGACTGGGGTTACCGATCGTCGTGAGCCTTGTAGCAATCCTCATGGGCTTGAACCTCCTGGAAGTTCTCCCCCTCAGAATGCCCGCAGGTTTAGGACTGGACTGGATTTCCCAAGATTTACCCACCGGCGTGCGATCGTACCTGATTGGGCTGACCTTTGGCCTAGTCGCCTCCCCTTGCAGCACCCCCGTCTTGGCCACCCTGCTAACCTGGCTAGCCAGCCACCAAGACCCCCTCCTAGGCGGAGCCTTGTTACTGGCCTACACCGCAGGTTACGTGGCCCCCTTGGTGATTGCCGGAACCTTCACCGCCGCCATTAAGAAAATCCTAGAAATTCGCCAGTGGTCTGCTTGGATCACACCGACCAGTGGCGTTCTGTTACTGGGATTTGGCATGTTTTCCCTCGTCTCCCGTTTACCGTGGCAGTTTTAATCAAAAGCTACCGAGTAATCTGGTGACGAAACCGTTCGTTTTGTCATTGAAAAGCGTTATTTCCTCAAAGCTACTTCGCATTCCTGCCTTCATCACCAGTATTCCTACATTTATAGCAAATCCCAATTCCCATCCTATTAGCTGTTGATAATCCCTGCTGCCATGTCGATCGCGCCTACCAATCCTCCCATGAATCCCTTTACCGTTGTTAAACGCTTTATCAATCGAGAGATTTTACCTGTTTTAGGCAAATTACAACTCGCGATCGTTTTACTGTTAGTCATTGCCCTCTTCAGCATTTTGGGCACCGTCATTGAGCAGGGCCAGTCCGTTGCCTTCTACCAAGCCAACTATCCCGAAAAGCCTGCCCTCTTTGGCTTCCTGACTTGGAAGGTTGTACTCATCGCCGGACTGGATCACGTCTATCGCACTTGGTGGTATCTGTCTCTGCTGGTTCTGTTTGGTGCAAGTTTGACAACTTGTACCTTTAAGCGTCAGTTACCTGCGCTGAAATGGTTCACCCGCACCCAAAAACTCTACAGCCAACCCCGCCAATTCCAGAAATTCGCCCTGAGTGCGGAACTTACGCAACCCTCGATCGCCCCCCTCAAGTCGCTCCTGGAAAGTCGCAAATATACGATCGTACAAGAGGACAATCGACTCTATGCTCGCAAAGGTCTCATCGGTCGAGTCGGGCCGATTATTGTCCATGCCAGCATGTTGATTATTCTGCTCGGCGGGATCGTGGGAGCCATGACAGGCTTTGTCGCCCAGGAACTCATCCCCAGCGGCAATACCTTCAAGGTTCAAAACATTACCGATGCGGGGCCATGGTCTGGTTCCCAAATTCCCCAAGACTGGTCGGTCAAAGTCAATCGTTTCTGGATTGATTACCTGCCCACGGGGGAAATTGATCAGTTTTACTCCGATTTATCGGTGCTGAACCAGGCAGGAGAAGAAGTTCAACGCAAAACCATCCATGTCAATGAACCGCTGCGCTACCAAGGCGTAACGCTGTATCAGGCGGATTGGAATATTTCTGGGATTGCAGTCAAACTCAATAACAGTCCTGTTTTACAGTTTCCCATGGGACAAATTAAAGTACCCACGGGCGGACGGCTATGGGGTTCCTTTGTCCCAATTAAGCCCGACTTGAGTGATGGCGTCTCCCTAATCGTCAAAGATATGCAGGGCTTAGTCTTGGTCTATGGCATGGATGGCAAGTTGATTTCGACCGTGCGCAAAGGCATGGCCGTCGAAGTGAAAGGGATTAAATTGGCGATCGTCGATGTCACTGGCAGCACAGGGCTACAAATCAAGGCCGATCCGGGCATTCCGATCGTGTATTTGGGCTTCGGCTTAATGATGATTAGCGTCATTCTCAGTTACGTTTCCCACTCCCAGGTTTGGGGGCTGTGGCAGGAAGGCAAGCTATATATCGGAGGAACGACCAACCGAGCTCAGGTTGCCTTTGAACAGGAGTTCCTAGGCATTCTTGAACAGTTGAGTGCAGCGGAAAAAGTGGAGACCCTAGCAGGAAAAAACTAGGGATCGCTGCAAGAGTAGGCGTCTGCACTGCGGCTATCCTAGGCCCGTTCTCCGAACAGGATGAAAGAACAAGGGGCTTCCTGCACCACTTGACTGGTAACATTACTCACTTCTAAGCCCGCCGAAGTGCGGTGACGAATGGTATGGAGAACAATCAAATCGCAGGTTCGTGCTTCTTGAAGAATCGCAACTGCCACATTGTCGTGGGCCAGGGTTTTCACCTCAATGGTTGAGGCTGTTTGATCTCTAGCGACAAAATTCAATAGATGCCTCATAAATTGCTCCATTTGCATGGACGCAGTCCGGCGCGGAAAAATATGCAAGAGAATCACCTGTGCTTGATTGACATCCGCTAGCACTTGGGCAAAGCGGACTGTTCGCGCCGATTGCTCCGTCAAACCATCCACAGGCACCAAAATGCGGCGAACGGCGGCTGGACTGATCCGTAACTTAGTCACTGCGACAGGACAGTGGGAAGACCAAAAAACTTTGTCAATCACCGAGCCAAACAACCGAGCCCGCAAGCCCGTTGTAGAACTCCAACCCATCACCACAAGGTTGGCTTGCACTTCCCGACTCGTGCGACTGATGCCCAGGGCAACTTCGTCATCAATCCGAATTTTGGTGGTGACAGGTACCCCGAAGTCCTCCCCGATCGCGATCGCCTGATCCAGTAATTGCTGCGTTTGGGTCAGGGTGGTTTCCAATTCCGGGGCATCCATGTGGATATGGGCCTTCGCGATCGCCAGTGTAACCACTTGACCAGCCTCATGACTCGATAAGAGAGCCGCCAATTCCAGTAAATTGCGTTGGGTTTGAGGGTTATAAATCGGAACTAGCACTTTGAAAGTGCGCTGGGTACGATCGCTGATATCACAGTATTGATCCTCCCACCAAATCGAAGGAGCACCATGAAGAGAATCACTGGAGGCAAGGGGCAGTTGATTCGCGAATTTAGCCGTTAGAATGGGGCCAAGAATTGAAGTGACAATCATTAACACGATCACACTGTTCAAAACGGTTTCAGGAATGAGGCGATCGCCCGCAGGATTCAAGGATTGATAGGCAACCAACGTCGCCGCCAATGTCGCTGCAACCTGCGGCAAAGAAAGCGACCACATCGTCAGACCTTCATTCCGGCTATAGCCGTACCATAGCTTCGCCAACCAGGCCGCCACAAATTTACTACCAATCAATCCACCCACGATCGCGGCTGTCAGCCCCAGGGATCCGAGGGTTTTGAGAAAAGCTGGAATATCAATCAACAGACCCATATCCACAAAAAAACAGGGAATAAACAGCACGCTTCCCACAAATTCTATTTTTTCGCGAATGGGGCTGCGTCCCAGAACATCATTGACCGCAAGTCCCGCTAAAAAAGCACCAACAATTTTCTCAACACCAATCACCTGCGCCCCCACCGAGGCGATAAACAGGGCTAATAAAATAAATAGAAACTGTTTGCCTTCTTCATCCCCAGACCGTTGGAAAAAGGCTTTTCCAGCCCAATCCAGACCAAACAGAATCGCAACCGCGTAGATCGCTAATCCCGCTAAAAGGGAAAACAAGCTCAAGGACGAAAATCCCCCCGCATGAATCCCGACGCAAATTGCCAACACGAGCAACGCACCGGTATCGGTAAAGATGGTAGCTCCGATCGTCACCGTCACGGCTTCGTTAGTGACCACCCCTAAACGGCTGACGATCGGGTAGGCCAGTAAAGTATGGGAGGCCAACAGTGACCCAATCAGGAAAGACGCATTCCAGCCAAAGTGAAACAATTGCCCAATCCCAATCCCAGTCACCAGCGGAACAATGAAGGTCAAAAAGCCAAAACCGATCGAACGATCGCGAGTTTTACGAAACTGGACCAAGTCAATTTCCAAGCCCGCCACAAACATTAAATAAATTTTGCCAATGTCCGATAGGAGTTGAATGGTGTCCGACTCCGAATTGAGGAGCCGCAATCCGCTCTGCCCTAGGATCACACCAGCCACCAAAAGGCCCACCAAACCGGGTAGCCGTAGCCGCTCAAAAACAGGCGGAATGATGAGGATTGCCGCAATTAGAATTGTAAAGGAAATAATTGGACTATCGAGTGGCATAGACCGTCCCTCGTGCAGATCAAACAGATCAAAGCTCCACCTTATTCCATGACCATTCCAACTGTGGAGCAATTTTAGAGAACGATATTGCCCCAGCGCCCAACCAATGGTCAGTCCCCAACCAATAGAAAATTACAGGATGGAAAATTACAGGATAGAGTCTGCATTCAGAATAGAAAAAAAAGAAAAATCCTGGAAGCGAGTCCTCGGAAAATCTCTACAAAGAAAGACAAAGCCTGACAAGGCCCTATTCTTTAAGGAATAAGCTTTTAAGAATCAGCTTTTAAGGAATCAGCGGCTTCAGCCATCCGTCCGGCTTGAAGGCCATTGGATCCCATTCTATCCAGAATTGATTACACGGATTGCCAGTATTCAGACGTGGGAAAATGATGGTATCGATCGAGAACTTGAAATTGTCCGATACAGTGAATCTGCGGTAGATTGGGTAGTCTAAAGGGTAGCCGATCGAGTTAACAACCACCATGAAGCAACGAGCGCTGTTTTTGGTCAATCGCCATGCTCGTCGAGGGCAAGAGAAGTTAGACTTGGCGATGAAGTCTTTGCGGGGTATGGGTTTTGACCTGGTCGAAGCATCGTTTAATCACCCAGAGGAGTTACCCCAGGTGATTGAGCAATACCGCAATCAAGTCGATTTGGCCATTATTGGGGGCGGCGACGGGACCCTCAATGCAGCGGTGGAAGGACTCTTGCACACCCAGTTACCACTGGGTATTTTACCGTTAGGGACAGCCAATGATTTAGCGCGGACGTTGGGGATCCCCCCCACCATTCCAGATGCTTGCCGAGTCATCGCGGCGCGAAACGTGGAAAAAATCGATTTGGGCTGGGTGAATGGTCAGTATTTTTTTAATGTTGCAAGCTTGGGCTTAAGCGTCCAAATTACGAAACGGCTATCCAAGGATGCAAAGCGGCGGTGGGGGGTCTTGGCCTATGCCGTGGCAGCGGTACAAACCCTATGGCAAAGTCGTCGGTTCGAGGCAGAAATTCGCTGCGGCGATCGGGTGGAGCAGGTGCGCAGCATTCAAATTGCGGTGGGCAATGGCATTTACTACGGTGGTGGACTGTCGGTCGCGGATGACGCTGCCATTACAGATCAGCGGCTAGATTTATACAGTGTAGAAATTGATCATTGGTGGCAGTTAGTGAAGTTATTACCTGCCCTGTATCGTGGAAAACACCACATGCTGCCCTTCGTACATTACCAGCAGGGTCAGGAGTTTTTTGTTACCACACGCAAACCCAAGTCAATCAATACGGACGGAGAAATTACAACCCAAACACCCGCCCACTTTAAGGTCATTCCCCAGGCTTTGTCGGTTCTGGTGCCGTAGGTATTGAGCGCTGTAGAGATTGAGTACCGTAGGCGATCGGGAAGGGGAATTGCTCCCAGTGAAGTTTCAGCGGATTGCCCAATGTTACTCATTCAATGACTAGATTGATAACTTTTACAGTCCCCTTTTCAATTGGTAAGCTTGATGGATATCAATTATTGATCAACAAAAAACCATACCCCGCAGAATCGATTGCGCTCTGCCAAAGTATGGCTTTTTGAGTGATTAATGAGTGATTAATGAGTGATTAGTAGCTTATGAGCAATAACGACCCATCGATCGCTTACTCAACCGTCACCGATTTTGCCAAGTTACGCGGTTGATCCACATCCAAGCCGCGTCGGGCTGCAATGTGATAGGACAACAACTGCAACGGAATCACCGCCACGATCGGCGATAGAATTTCCTCCACATGGGGCACCGGAATCAGCGTATCAAAGGTTTCTGCGGCCTCCATTTCATCCATCGGCGTGACACCAATCAACCGAGCATCCCGCGCCCGCGCTTCCTGGGCATTGGACAGCACTTTTTCAAACACCGTTCCCGGCATCGCGATCGTCACCACCGGAACCTTCGCATCCAACAGCGCGATCGGGCCATGCTTCATTTCCCCAGCGGGATAGCCTTCCGCGTGAATGTAGCTAATTTCCTTCAACTTCAGCGCCCCTTCCAGCGCGATCGGGAAATTAATCCCACGACCCAGGAAGATAAAGTCTTGGGTTTCGGCAAAATCGTGGGCTAGTTCCTCGATGTACCGTTCCTGACTTTCCAGCACACTTTCAATTTGGGCCGGGAGCTGACGCAATCCCTCAATCAGTTTTTCAATCTGGTCGATCGCGATCGTTTGTCGCTGATAGGCCAAATCCAAGGCCAAGAAATAAAACGCCATCAACTGCGCCACAAAGGTTTTAGTCGCTGCAACGCCAATTTCAATCCCGGCTTGGGTATCAATCACATGATCCACCATCTGACCCAGCGTACTTTCCGGGCGGTTGGTAATGCCCAACGATCGCGATTGGAATGCCGGATCCAGGGGCGATCGGCGGTTGCGTTCCATCTCCAAGGCCGCTAGAGTATCCGCCGTTTCTCCCGATTGGGTCACACCAACAATTAAGGTGTTGGGCGTCAGTGGGGGCGGAGAATAGCGAAACTCCGAGGCATACTGCACCGTTGTGGGAATACCCGCCAATTGTTCCAGTAGATACTTACCCACGAGGCTGGCATGCCAACTGGTTCCGCAGGCAACAATTTGGATCTGCTGGAGATCTTGCGTCAAAGCCACTGGCAAATTGAGTTGAATCGGTGACACTTGGGAAGATTGGATCCAGTCAGGCACCAAATAGGCTTCCAAGCAAGACCGTACCACCCCCGGTTGCTCATAGATTTCCTTCAGCATGAAATGGCGGAACCCTTGTTTTTCCACCATGACTGGATTCCAGTTGAGGGTGCGGGGAGCCTTACGCAGACGGTGACCATCAAAGCTGTAGACCTCGACTCCCATGGGCGTCATGCGGGCAATTTCGCCATTTTCCAAGGGCAGCACTGCACGGGTATAGGGCACCAGCGCAGGCGTATCCGAAGCGCAGTAGAACTCACCCTGCCCAAAGCCAATCACGAGAGGAGCTTGCTGGCGAGCCACGATTAATTCATCGGGAAAATCCGCCGAAATGACCGCGATCGCGAAGGCTCCTTTCAGGTCATTCACCGCCAACCGCGCTGCTTCCATCAACCGGGACACGCCAGAAAAGTCCTCAGGGATCTGCTTCAGATACTCCGAAATCAGGTGGGGAATGGTTTCCGTATCGGTTTCCGATCGAAACACACAGCCCTTGGCCTTGAGGGCTTCCCGCAGCTCCACATAGTTTTCGATAATGCCATTTTGCACGACTGCCAATCGCCCTTCCGTATCGCGGTGGGGATGGGCATTGTGTTCCTCCGGCTTACCATGGGTGGCCCAGCGGGTATGGCCAATGCCGATGCGAGAGGGATTATCTTCGCTTTCCAGCTTTTCTTGGAGGTTATTCAGCTTACCTTTTGCCCGCACGCAATGGAGGTCGCCTTCTAGGATGGTTGCGATCCCCGCTGAGTCATAGCCACGATATTCCAGTTTCCTCAACCCTTCCAGCAGAATACTGCTCGCAGCCTGGGTTCCGATATAACCAACAATTCCGCACATAGGTCGCTCCTATCTTGAGAGATTTCCTCACGCTGGGGTACTTCTTAGTCGTTCTGAGCCATTCCAGAATGAACTCAGGGAAGGGTCTAGGGGGAATCTCCCTCACCAAAAGACCACAGCGGTGAATTAGAGAGTGTTTGAGAGGGTGTTTGAGAGTGTATGTGAGAGTATATGTGAGAGTCTGTTCCAGGAATTACCTGAGGTGACCTGAGCAAACTCCAAGGCTGGAAGTCCAGATCGCTCGGCAAGGCAATCGCCCCAATGCACTGAGTTTTGTGCAGCAATTCCTTAAGGTTCCTGGTTCTTGTGGGCAGCCAGGGTTCACCAGTCGTGATCCTTCGTTTGAAAACTGGGGATCAAGTGCCAAAATTTTAGCGCTTTAAACCCTGTTTGAAAGTAAAGCTGGCATCACCTCAGGTCACAGTCATCTCATCAGTCATCTCTCACAGTCATCAGAATCACAGTTAGCCCGATCGTGGATTCCGATCGGGTATCTTGCATCGAGCCGCCCCCTGGGGATCAGGTCGCCCCCAGGGGATCAGGGCATGAGACCACTGTTCCCTTCATGCAGCTTAGCCAACAGTAAACCCTAGAACAGGGCTCAGCTGTAGATATCCAGAGCAATCTCTAGCCTCGTAGATCTTTAGAAATCTCTAGAGTCCCGGAGCCATTTGTTGTAACGCCGAAAAATCCAATGCCGTCAGTGCAGAGTAGGCTTGGCCGATCGCCGTGGCCCCTCGGAGATAGCCTGTACTGGCACCGGGACAGATCCAAGCAAGGGTTTCTGGCGAGAATGCTTCGATCAACGTTTGGATGTTGCGCAGTTGTCGGGGCCAGTGAAAAGTTTTAGAAGTTCGTAAGGGAACAGGTTTTTGCTGGCGATCGGGCAATAGATGCCGACCGGAGAAGAGAATGCCACCGCCCCCTGGGTGGTATAGACAAGTAGAACCGGGGGAATGGCCGGATGTCCAGATCGCCCGATCGCCGCTGGGTAACTCAAAGGTGTGCTGGAAGGCCGTCACGTTCACCTTGGGTAACAGATAGGCTTCCTGCTCTTGAACAATCACCTCACAGTGCAGCGCTTCCTGGAGTTCTCTCACCTTACCCATGGCTCCCCGATGGGTCAGAAACAGCCATCGCACCCCGCCCTGGGCCTGAAGAAAGTCCCGGGTCGCCCCATCCCAAGCGGGACTGTCAATCAAGAGGTTCCCCTGCGGATAGACCACAAGATAGGCCGTCCCACCCAAGGTGTCCCGGTTGGGCGCAAAGGCATAGATCGGGTACGGGAGAGCCTGGTCTGGCAGGACAGGACGGGGCGCTTTGCCAGGGGGCGGGGGATTGGCCGGAGCGTTGGCCAAGGAATGGCTAGGGGGGTGAGACGCAGCAGAGGGGGGTTCCGAAATCACGATCGCATCCGGGGGTGTAAGGTCATAGCTGATTGTGCCAGATCTAGGGTGTCGTGCGAGAAGAACGCTCGATCTAGCCCCTGGGTTGCCCATTCCAGATCATCGCAATCGCCTCAAAAGCTTCTCAGAGCAGCCCGTAAAAACAGTGATCCGGGTGATCCTGTCAGAATTGGGCAAAGATACACCGGAATCAAGTTCTATAATTTGCTATGACCTATCTCCCGGTATCTTATGAAGTCCTCCATGGGACAGGTGCCCGCTGAACGAATTGCATGATTTGGTTTTTTCTACTCTTGGGATTTCTGGGGCTAGTCTCCTACTCCTTCATCGTGAAGCGAGTGACTAGCGTCACTCGGACACCTGCGTGGTTACTGTGGCTGGTGGTCATGACACCTGCCTTCAGCTTGATGGTGTGGACGGTTCTGTTTGGCAGAACCCCGATGCCGATCGGCTTGGCAATTGTGCTTTTTTTGGGCTGTTTTTTACTCTATCTCTACCTGATTCAGCGAGGACGGATTACGCCTGACCCTCGCAGTGCAACCCAGGAAGGCGAGCCCGTGCAGTCCTCCGAACCCCCGATCGAATTGCCGACAGAACCTGTAATGACCCGCCCGATTAACAAAGAGGAGGAAGATCACCTCAAGTCTTGTTTCCCGTGGTCGGTCTATTACTTGCAAAATTTGGAGTATCGCCCTCAAGCGGTCATTTGTCGGGGACAGCTACGATCGAAGCCGGAGGTGGCCTATCAAACGATTCGGGAGAATATTGAGACCCATTTTGGTAAGCGATTTTATGTCGTGTTCCAGGAAGGGGGCGATCGCAAACCCTTTTTTGTGCTGGTGCCCAATCCCTTTGCCCAGTTGGACTTTTCACCCCGTGCCCTGCGACGACCTAGGGTGGCGGCCATTTTAGCGATCGTGACGGCCTTCACCACCACTTGGGCAGGGCAGCAGCTTTTGCAGCAGGTGGGGCTCCGGGGCAATCCGAGCTTTTGGGAAGGGGTGCCCTATGCGATCGCGTTAATGGGCTTTTTTGCGATTCGAGAAGGGGGGCATTACTGGACAACCCTGCGCTATGGCATTCCGGCGACATTGCCCTATTTCATTCCCGTGTTACCGCTCCCCCAACTGCCGATCGGAACCGTAGGGGCGTTTTTACAAATTCGGTCTCCCATCCCCAACCGCAAAGCATTGTTTGATGTGGGGGTGTTTGGGGCGATGGTGGGGCTAGTCGTGGCGGTGATTTTGTTGGTGGTTGGATTAACGCAATCGCAAATTGTCAATGCAACGGAACATCCCAGTGTCTTTAAGTTTGAAGCATTGTTACCGCAGTATTCGCTGTTGTTAACCCTGGCCTGCAAGGCGGTGTTTGGCAATGCGCTGGCCGCTAAAAGTGCGATCGCGCTGCATCCGATCGCGGTGGCAGGCTGGTTAGGCATTTTGTTCACGGCATTTAATTTAATGCCGGTAGGCCAGTTGGACGGTGGCCGGATGGTTCATGCGGTGTATGGGCAACGGGCTGGGGCAATGATTGGTCAAGTGGCGCGCTTGTTGCTGCTGGTACTGGCATTAATGCAACCCCATTTGCTGTTATGGGCGGTGTTGTTGTTCCTATTACCGACGATCGATGAACCAGCCTTAAATGATGTAACAGAGTTAGACAGTTCTCGGGATATGATTGGCCTCATCGCGCTGTTTTTACTGATTGTGATTATCCTGCCGACTCCCGGCGTTTTGCTCAATGCGTTAGGTATGTAGTTTTTAATTCTTTAAAAGCTGCATACCTTTTGATTTCTATGGCTTTCATTTCTAGCTTTTAACCGTGTACTTGTACGCAAGCAAAGTACACAGAGCGCAATCAGCATTGAAGGTTGACTTTAGATTGAATTGCAATCCTCAAAGAAAGTTAGGAGTCATCATATGGTAAAAGTCACGCAATTACACCGGGACTTGATGTCATTAACGCTGTATCGATCGACGTTGGAAGATCCGATCGCAGCAGCATTTGTCCATTTGTTGCGATCGATTCGTCAATCTGCAACCCAACCCTCCTGGGACGGGGAAGTACTGGTCTTGGAAGCCTATAGCGCATGGTTTCAGGCGATCGCGCCCCTATCCCTCAGTTGGGGAGGCTATGTTCGATGGTTAGTGCTAAAAGCAGATAATCCATTGACCCGCATGCTGCAAAAATACCCGATCGAGCAAATCAACCCAGCCGTGATCGAAGCTGCCCAGCGGGACTTAACCATATTGCAGGGATTAGCAGATCTCACTGGGGAAACGATCGGCGCAATGGTCAACAGCATCGTCGCCAATATAGAACTTCCCGTTTGGATCAGCTTTGACAATCCAGCGATCGTGCCAAATCAGTCAGATCCCCCCGTAGAGTTATTATCTGAAATATCAGACTGGTCAACGCAATTACAGGCATTGGGGGAATATTATCGACAACATGGAACAGGACTGTTTGCAACGTTTAAAGCCTTTACTTGGCGCAGTGGAGAACTCATCGGAATTCCCAATCCCGATCCCATTCAAACCCTCGATTTAATTGGTTACGAATGGCAGCGGGACGCATTATTGCAAAACACAGAGGCATTACTAGCAGGGTATCCGGCGCTCCATGTGTTGCTCTACGGTAGTCGTGGATCGGGGAAGTCATCGCTGATTAAAAGCTTGCTGCAAACCTACGGCGATCGGGGATTGCGCTTAGTCGAAGTCACCAAAGCAGAACTCTTG
This sequence comes from Alkalinema sp. FACHB-956, assembly GCF_014697025.1. Classification (NCBI taxonomy): domain Bacteria; kingdom Bacillati; phylum Cyanobacteriota; class Cyanophyceae; order Leptolyngbyales; family Leptolyngbyaceae; genus Alkalinema; species Alkalinema sp. FACHB-956. Next base: position 29,939 of record NZ_JACJRC010000034.1, read on the forward strand.
TCCCTACCGCAAATCGTAGAACAGTTACGGGATGTCCCCCAGAAATTCATTATCTTTGTCGATGATTTGTCCTTTGAAGAAGATGATGACGCCTACAAGGCGTTGAAGGTTGTCCTGGAAGGCAATGTGACGGCACGGGCACTGAATACCGTTGTCTATGCCACATCGAATCGGCGACATTTGATTCGCGAATTTTACGGCGATCGGCCCCGCCCCAAGGATGCCGATGAAATTCACCAATGGGATACCGTACAGGAAAAACTTTCGTTTAGCGATCGCTTTGGCCTGACGCTGACCTTTGAACCCGCAGATCAGACCACCTATTTAGCCATGGTGCAGCACTTGACCCAACGGGCAGGCATCGAACTCCCGCAGGCAGAATTAGAGTTTCGGGCCTTGCAGTGGGCCACTCGGCATAATGGGCGATCGGGGCGATCGGCAAGGCAGTTTGTCGATTTTCTCATTGCCGATTTAGCCCGATCTCCCTTACACACAACCTAATTTTTGGGGATGATGCATAAGCCGATCGCGCCATCATCTATGCAGGGTGTAGGCTCAATCAAGATGACCTGCTTGTAATGTGATGTAGGATTTCGAGGAACTTGCCTATGACGTTCCGGACATTATTACCATTGGCTAGTTGTTTAAACATCGGCATGATAATCATGGCCCCCACTGTTGCCCTGGCAAATCCGGTCGTATCAGCTGATGCCCAACCATCCAATATTTTTCAACTAACCACGGCACAGCAGGCTGTACAAAAAATTCAAGCTTTGCCAGAGATTCAGGCTTGGCAGCAATATATTACCGAGAAATCTTTAGTGCTAGAGAACGGTAAGAACATCCGGCCAGTGTTGCGAGTTGAACCACGACCTGTCGAGGTTGCTGGGAAATCCTATTGGCTCGTCCATTTTCTAGAGAGCCATGCCATCCATGATCACCATTGGCAATCCTTTTGGGTCAGTCTGCATGACGAAGGAATTTTAGCCGATGATACTAGTGGGAAATATTTAGATCTGGATACTTGGCGTAAACAAACAAACCCAATGCGACGAATTCGCCAAACAGTGAAGTTGAAAGATGGCACGTATATTGGTCGTGGGCTGGATGATTACTTGGAAGTAGACGGCGATCGCTGTCGCTTGAATCTATCGGGTGCCGTTCATCCTTGGCGATCACCTTGCGATTTGATTCAAATTGATGCCGATCGGATCTACGATGGTTACCAATATTGGCATCGGCTATAGAATTCATTGGAAATCTTTCACTAGCTCCAGTTCCAGGGGCGAATCCATCTGAGATCATGACGGGCAGCAGGATAGATACTGCGAGTCATCAGCGGCCAGCAGAACTCGCCCTAAGTATGGGAGTAAGCCTTGCAGCTTTCAACTGCGTAACTCTTATTTAAATTTTTGAATTACTCTCATTCTGTAATCATCGAATACATAGGCAATGCGGTAGTTAATCTAGTGATTAATCTGGTGATTAATCTGGTGGTTAATCTAAAGCGAATCTAAAGTGAATCCAATTTTGGGATCTGAAGGTGATGCGTTGCCTAGACATACTAAAAATCTAGGCAGGTAGAACCAGGCTTCTTTGACTAAACTGACGCTATTCCCCCAAAAGGGGTAGATTGAGTCCCTAGTTGTCTAAGCTAAATTAATCTGCGTTCAGAAGTTATCTGCATTCAACAGTTATCTGCGTTCAACGGTGTATGGAAATCATCCAAACCATTACGCTGGATCGATCGAAAACAGCAATACGTCATCTTCACCCAAACGCACCTCTAACTGAGCCGACTGACCCGGCAACAAATCGTGTAATTCCACAATTACATTGCCTGCATCAGCCCGTTCTGCGATCGATCTACCCTGTTCACCTTGTAGCGTCAAACTGCCCCCGCAGGGAAGCTGCCCTTGAATCCGTAGGGCCATTCCCCCATCCTGCGATCGATAATCGGTCTCCAGCGTCAATGCACCAATGTCCGTCACCCATTGATGAGACTGGATCTGATTCGGCACTACTGTCAAATTTAAAGCGTTCAAAATTTCCCGTGCTGCCAGCATAGACAGCAGCATTTGCTGCGGCGGTAACGCCGTGGTGTAGCTATCGGGCACATCATCGCCCAATTCTGCAAGGCGCTCCTGCAAACTGGCATAGCCAGACCGTGCGGGAGACACCATCACCACCCCCGCCAAGCGATTGAGTTCCAAAAACTCCCCTGGAAAGAGAGCTTCAACCGATTTCACTAACTTAGCGCCCTCCCGGAGCGACGCCTGCGTCAATTGCTGGCATTGCGCCAATAATTGACCTAATAATTCATCCGGCAACGCCACAGGCAACGCGAGCCGACGCAATTGGGCCAGCCATAGGGAATTGGGCTTCACCCCAGCCATCACCGTCTCGCCTAGAGAATCAGCCTGGTAATCCAGAATTTCATCTTCCCAGGGGAATAACGGCGGCTTCCGCTGAATTTCGGTCTGTAAGCGATGTTTTAACAACGCATAAAAACGGTCTTGCACAGCAGGTAAGTCTCCTGAGTTCAGTGGTAATTCCTCGTTTAATTGAGGGAGGAGGGCTTCGGCTTCAGATGACTTCATGGTCAAAAAACGCTCAATCTCATCCTCTGAAAGGGCAAGCTTAAGGTCTTGAACCAGTCGGATAAAAGCGGCTTGATAGGCTTCTGAGTCGTAATCCATCCTGATACACCCTTATTCATCACTAGATAAACCCGCTCCGGATATTTGGGAATTTCGAATTTCCCAGGCAATTTCCAACAGTTTGAACCACTGTTTTTGCAACTGGTTGACCGTGCAGCCCACCGATCGGGCAATGTCTGCATCCGGGGTTTTTGACTTTTTCAGCTGGACAATCATTTGCTGCTGCTGGGTGAGCCCTCGATTAAAATCATCCCACTGCTTGAGGGAAAGACCCAAGTTGCGATCGAGGTCAATTTCCAGCCACTGATGCACCAACTCCCAGCGGTGGGTAAAGGTAAAGCGCACCAAATGGTACTTAAACCGCTGCTGGAGATAATCCCGCTGACGGGGAGTCAGGCCCAAAATTTTCTCAATTTCATTGGCGGGCAAATCCTGAAGCCGCAGCACAAAGTAGTCCACACAATCCTTCTGGTTGCGCTCTTCCAGATAGTTGATCAGCTCCTGCACAACATTTTGGCGCAGGGTATCCTCCGCTGGTTCCGTCTCCTGGGCCACCATTTGTTCCCGCAGTTGCTGGATGGAAGCCATGTTCCAAGAGTCTTCCCCTTCTATGAGGGACCCTTCCGCGGCCCGCTCAATATCAACCAGTGCCTCATTGGGCTGCTGCTGCGAGAAAGTTTGTGCCCGTAGAATAATTAGCTGCTGGTTGCGCCGACCCGGTAACGGAATCCGCCGTTTGGCATAGCGCTCCGTAAACGCCATGTATTCCGCTAACTGCAAGACAGTCTGCGGCGAATAGTTAGTAGGCAATTGCATCTCCCGCCGGAAGGCATTCAGTGCCTCCATGTAAAAACTTTGTAAAAAGTCTTCAATCAGCGTCAGTCTTGCCTGGTAACTGTATTGGCTTTTAGAAGGAGTGATATATCGATACACCACAGCACTGAGCGTACTGTGTAAATCAACCCGACCCCGACGAGAGCCCAGCTTGTAATAGTGAAGGCACTGCTGCAAGCGGTGGCGGGCTAAGGCCGTGGCCCATGCGATAATCTCCCCAGAGTCCTGGATGCGTTTGCTCTCCGAGCAGATCCGGGAAACCTCTTGGCTGAGGCGTTCGGCTACTTCTCGGCAAATGTGCTCAGAAGCTGTGGTAGCCTGTTTCAGTTCGCTTAGGATTAGCTGAAAAGTTGCATCCACGCTCTGGCAGATTTCCCCCGTGATGTCTAGTGTCTGGTATGTCAAGCGACTACTCTCAATTCTGTCAAGATGGTCTTTACAGCGACTGCTTTAACTGTCGTCGATCTTGAGGTAGAAATCCCTGACTCGTAGTATCCAATAATTAAATGGTAGATGATGAGTATAGAGCAACAAATTGATGCCCTAATTCAAGATGCTCCCAATGACGGGGAGATGCGACAACTTTTAAGACGGATCGGGCCAGTTTTGCAACGATTTGCAGGGAGGCTCCGACACCTTCACTACTATGTTGCCCAAACAGGCGATGCTGATCGCGGCAACTTGGCTTGGGTTAGGGTAACCCTTAACCATCGTACACAATCTAATGTAGAAAAAACGGTCATTTATGGATTTTCTGATCCTAAAGATATTAGGTCTGGAAGTCTCGCCCAGAATACGCCCCATTTAAGAGCGGGGAAAGTTCCAGTTATTGATCTCCTCTTTCAAGTTTGGGCACTTAACTTGTGTGATAGCATTATTTTTCTTGAGACGCCAGGGAATTGCCAAAATGGCACAGAAATTTCACGATCGTCGATCGATGCTGCCATTCAACAACAGTTGCGCCAAGACCTGCGCCAAGACCTGCGCCAAGACCTGCGTCCGCCGATCGACTATGCATAAGGCCATCGTTTAGTCAGTTATAGATCCTACAAAAATTAAGTGAAGTTGGGATGCGGCGATCGCTGGAGCCCGCAAATTTTCTCCTACCATCCCCTACAAGGGAGCCAGAAGTGATGTCTTCTGGCTCCCATTTTTATTTTCTTTTTGACTCAAAATACTTCATGGCTCCGGGAGCCTTCTGGCAAACCCGAAGGGAGCGACCCACAGAAAACACCTGGGCACATTTTTTTAACACAATCTTTATGGTGTCGGGATTTATAGGGTCGAGCTTGATAGGGTCAAGATTTATGGGGTCGAGCTTGATATCGAGGCCGCTGACGACAGCTGGCACAGCATAAATTGATGGGCAATCCCTAGGTAATAAATCACATCCCCTTGGGCTCGGAAATCAAAACGCTCATAAAAGGAAATCGTATCAGCTCTGGCCATGACCCGCACTTGGGAAAGGCCATCCAGTCTAGCCTGATCTAGCAATGCCTGAACCAAACGGGTGCCGACCCCTTGGCGTTGAAACTCGATCGACACTGCCACGTAGGACAGACTGCCCAAGGTAGGCGTGAGGTGGCAGAGCCGTGCTGAGCCGACGATCGCTTGGTTGCAAACAGCAATTAAGTGGTAGGCCGTTTGTTCCAGCGAATCTAACGGTTGATTGGGTTGTAGCGAGCATTCCATCTTGAGAGGATGTCTCAGGACTGTCCAGCGCTGGGCATACATCGCCTCAAATTCCCGCAATGTACTGGCAGAACGGATTTCAACGGGATACATTCGCCATTCCCACAGACTGCCACAACATTGAAGTCCCCAAGCTGAAGTCATCTCTTTTTAAAAAAATTCTCAATAATGAGGCTATAGTGCCTGGAAGAAAATGTCAAGATTGCGCATCAGAAAACCCTGATTCAACTGAGCTTCTGGCAAATTAATGGGCCAACCAGCACGGTTTATCTTCATCTGTCTACTAGATAGTTGCCATAAAGTTTCAGTAATTCTATAGAGTTTTTATATCAATCAAAGTCTATTTATTTAATAGCTTTTAAATGATAATTTGCAGCAATGATTGTTTCAGCATAAATGACAGCTGAGGGGACAACGAGTCGAGATCCCCAACCGCCTTGAACGATCGCTGCAAGCTTTAAACTGAATCATCTAGGTTCCACCCCATTGTTCATGCTAAAAATCCTTACCCTGTTGTTGACCAGCACCATGACCATCATGGCCGGTGCAGCGATTTCGCCAGCTTTGCCCAAAATTCAGGAGCATTTTGCCGAAATTTCTGACGCAGATTTTTGGGTCAAGTTATTGCTGGCCTTGCCTTCCCTATTTACCGCGATCGCCGGTGCGCCCGTCGGGAGTCTGATCGATCGCTATGGGCGACGACCTTTTATGGTGGGGGCGGTGTTGCTCTATGGCATTGCGGGCAGTGCGGGCCTGCTCCTGGAGAATTTAACTGGGCTGCTGCTGAGTCGCGCCTTCCTAGGGATTGCGGTTGCAGCAATTACGACCATTTCCGCAGCATTGATTGCGGACTATTACACCGGAGCCACTCGCGCCAAGGTCCTGGGCTGGCAATCGGCGGCCATGGGGTTAGGAGGAGTCGTTTTTGTTCTATTTGGTGGATTTTTGGCAGAATTCAACTGGCGGATGCCATTTTTGATTTATCTAGTCGCTTTTATTGCCCTACCGTTGGTGTGGCTAGCGTTACCGGAGCCAGTGCATCTAAAAACGCGATCGCGCCAAGGCCGACCCTTACCACCAGATCCATTGCCTCGACCTAACCCGTTGCCGACCCAGAGTGCAGCAGCTAACTGGGAGGAGCCCCAAGGTTCCCGGCCAACCGTCTTTAATCGATCGGGACTCCCTCGATCGGTCCCCAATCGAGCCACCTTAACTAGATTAGGACTCCCTCGATCGATCACAACGGAAGTTGCCCCCGCCGATTTACAGCCCTCCCAGGAATCACGCACCACCACCACACCGTCCGCCAGCTTTTCCCTAACACCAGAACCAACAGGACTTTCAAGCAGCGTGATGGCCACGGTCTATGGTTTAACGATTCTGACCATGGTGATGTTTTACATGGTGCCAGTGCAGTTACCGTTTTACCTGAAACAGTTGGCCCTAGGCAGCAGCCGAGAAGCGGGCATTGCGATCGCAATTTCCAGCGTAGCAACAGCCATTGCCGCCGTAGGGTATGGCAAACTGAATGCCAAGCTCAGCTTTAGCAAAGTCTTGATTCTCCTCTATGGCCTGATGGGAGCGGGATACGGCATCATTGCCACCGCCCATAGCTACGGTGGAATTCTGGCAGGACTAGTCCTTTCCGGGTTGGGCGTGGGATTAGTGTTGCCCAATATCAACGTCTGGCTCAATGAAAAAACGCCGATCGCCCGTCGAGGCAAAGTGCTGGGGGGATTAACCAGTTGTATCTTTTTGGGCCAATTTTGTTCGCCCATTGCCTTGCAGCCGATCGTGCAAAACTTTGGCATTCAAACCGCCTACACGACGGCCTCCAGCATTCTCATCGTGCTAGCGATCGGCCTTGCGACCCTCACTTGGAATCGTTGGATCGAATTAGACTGACGCCCGTTGGATAAACCCTGGGGGATGGAGTGATGAGTGAAAAGCTTCCCGATCGCGCGTTCAATCATTGTCGCTGGGAACAAGATAAGCCACAAATCCATCCCGACTACGTTCAATTTTTATACTGGATCCGTCGTCGTGACGGATATAAGCCGTTTGGAGATCTTCTGAAGGGAGCGATCGTTCAAACAGCGTTTTCAACGTAATCACTTGAAAGGCCACCGTCGCATATTGACTCAGGTGACGTGAGGTCATGATCGGTAACCCCGACGAATCAAATTGGCCAACACAAACTAGGGTGTTGTCTTGATCCATAAAGTCCATTGCATATCACCTGACATTTGCGTCATGAGAGGAATTGAGTGACCAAAATTGATCCAGCTAGACCGATGAGTGGGTCAATGCATGGGTCAATGCATGGGTCAATCAGTGGGGCGATGGGTTGTTAAGAGCAATCCTTGAATGTTGAGTTGATCCTTTTGAGCTGATCCTAATGTGGATAGAATGCCCAAACTCCCGCGATCGTCCATCGTTCACTTTCAACCAAGCCCATCCTGTCCACCCTAGGACGCTAACGGAATGGCGGTGCGTACATCAAGCCACCCTGACTCCACAACTGATTTTGCCCCCGAGGCAGATTAAGGGGCGTTTTGCTGCCCAAATTACGATCGTAGATTTCCCCATAGTTACCAACATGGCGAATAATCCGCGCTGCGAAATCATTGGGTAATCCCAAGCCTTTGCCCAAATCTCCTTCAGTCCCCAAAAAGCGCTTCACCCGAGGATCTTCACTCTTCAGTTGCTGCGATACATTCTTGGAGGTAATGTCCAACTCTTCCGCTTCAATCAGTGCGTAAACCACCCATTTCACCACATCCTGCCATTGGGAATCCCCATCCCTAACTGCCGGAGCCAACGGTTCCTTTGACAGCGCTTCTTCTAGAATGATGTGCTCCGTGGGATTGGGTAATTTAGTCCGCCGGGAGACCAGTTGCGATCGATCGGCGGTGACCCCATCGCACCGTCCGCCCCCATAGGTACCGAATACCGTATTCACATCCTCAAACACGATCGGCTTAAAGGGAATATTGCGCCGCCGCATTTGATCCGTCAGATTTTGCTCCGTCGTCGTGCCAATTTGAATGCAAATGGATTTATCTTTCAGATCCGCTAATTTGCGAATACCGCTCGACTTGCGCACCATAATGGCCTGACTGTCATAGAACACCACGGGGGCAAATTCCATGCCCACAGAAGTATCTCGACTCAGGCTCCAAGTGGTATTGCGGCTCAGGATATCCACCTCCCCGGTTTGGACTGCGGTGAAGCGTTCCTTCGCGTTCAGGTTGCGGAATTCGACCGCATTGGGATTGTCAAACATGGCCGCCGCGATCGCGCGACAGATGTCCACATCTAACCCGCTATATTCGCCATCTTGGTTCACGAAGCTAAACCCGGGCAACTCGCCGCTCACCCCGCAGACCAACTCGCCCCGGCCCTGTACCACACTCAGCCGCGCACTCTGCGCTGATCCCGCCCCTGGAAGCGAGCCACCCGTATCAACCTCAGCACCACATCCCGCTAAGGCCACTAGGACTCCGACACCGCTCAGCCACCAACGCCGCTTCCCCATGGATATTCCTCTCTAAGATTCTGGACTAGAGGGACGACTGAGCACTGGAGTCAGATAGGCCACCAACGCCCCGATCGCAAATCCCGAAAAATTCCGCAGCAACGGCAACCAATCGGTTGTGCGGGTCACCACTGGGCCAATGCCAAAGGCGATAAACAAAATTCCCCACAGGGGTGAAAAAATGAGTGCCCATTGCCAAGCAAACACTTGCCCTTCCTTACGAGGCTGGGACGCAAAGCCAAAAATCACCCCTCCCACGATCGACGTCACCAGGGTGAGAATCCACTGCTCGCGGGGTAAACCGGGTACCACTTGACACCCCCCTTGGCGGAGGCAGGTTTCTAAGGTTTGAACGGTTTGCAGAATCGACTCATCTTCACCGTTATCCCGCACGAAGAACTGATTGCCAAACCGGGTTTGTAGCTCAATCCAAAAGGTCCGGGGCAGCAGGGAATAGAGCGCATCTCCGACACTGAAGTTGAGTAGATTGCCCCCACGGGGATCCGCCACCAGCATCACGCTCCTCTCATCCAGCCCCCAAAATTCCTTAACCGCCCGACCTGGGGTGCGATCGTACTGGGTCAGTACCCGGAGTTTCCAGCCTGTCTCCTGCTCAAAGTCCGCCAATTCCTGGGATAGCTTTGCCGCTTGCACCTCCGTCAGAGCTTTAGCCAGATCGATCACATTGGTGGGTTGATCCGGCAGTAATTCGGGATTGTTATAGGCTTGGGCAGCGGGGGCGATCGTCCAAACCCCTAGCGCCATTACACAAGCCACCAACACGCTAACCAGACGACGAACAGGCAAAAACTTCATTGGCTCAGGCTGCAAATGTGGAACAAGAGCAAGCAAACTTGTGAAGATCATGATACGGGACAACGTCTACATCCCAAAGGCATCATTTTCTTTACATTTGTTAACTCTACTCTCATCTTACGAGTGGGCGGCCATGGAAGCAAGGGTGCCCACCGGCCTCCCCCTGGGGACAGGTTGGGATTGGGAGGTAGGCCGTCATCTAAAAATAGTCCTCTTCCAGGTCAGATTCCATGTCAGATCGATCGCCCTCGGTAAGCGCTGGGGGATTGGGCGATCGGAGGGGCCTACGGGAGGAAGCCTTGGACGATGGGGGCTGGGAGGCAGGCGGGGAAGCAGACGGGCTGGGCAGTGAACGTTCCGACTTCGTGGACTGGGCGGCGGTGCGGTCTGCATCTAAGCCTTCTGTCTCCGTCAGGGTTTGCCAAGCGGCTTTGACCCCCGCAAAGAGGCTAATGGTTGTCACTTGGGCTTTTTGCGCCTGTTCCTTAAGCCCCGTAATGCCTTCGTCTACCTGTTTAACAACTTGGCTCGCATTCTGCACCCCTTCGCTCATGTCATCGGTCAAGTCACTAATTTCTAGGCCAGTCAACCGAATGGCCTCTAGGGTGGGCGGTAGCTCCCGATTTAGAGTGTCGAACAGTTTTTCCGCACTGCGAGCCGCCCGCCCCAATTCTTGGATGGCCGGAACCGCGATCGCCAGCACGACAGCAATACTGACTGCCACCAGCAGAATAGAAGCCCCTAGCCAAAAAATAGGATCCATTACGTGAGCTCGCCTACTTAATCTCGCTGATATAGCGACGGGGAGGAACCGGGGAGGCTTCGGGTTCTGCCTCGTCTTCTGGATCGACCTGCAAATCTTCCCGAACCCGTTGGCTGGCTTCTACGCCAGCGGCGATCGCCACCCGCAGACGATTTAAGGTTTCGTCCCAATTTTTCAGGGCAGTTTCCGATAGGCGATCGGCTTGAATTTGTACCGTGGTGGATAAATCCTCAGCGAGTTCGGGGAGGGCATCCGCAGACTTTTTCAGCAATTTGCGGGTTTCGCGTCCGGTGCGAGGGGCGGTGAGTAATCCCGCGATCGCCCCAGCCGCCGCGCCAATAAGCAATCCACTAATAAAAGCGCCTGAACGATTTCCTGCCATAGAACTTCTCTCGACAATCCCTTCAACACATCAACGACTGATGAGTACTGGTTAGTACTGATTAGTAACGAATTAATTGATTTAGCAAAAACAAGTTATTGAAAGCACGATGGGTTGGTTAAGGGGGTGTTTATGAATTAATGCTGCGAGAATTTTTGGGAACGGTGCAGCCGCTGAGAAACCTGCTGAGAAACCTTGAGTTGGCCTAAAAACAAGAGTTGCCCTAACCGTACGATCGACAGAGCTTTTTCTGCTTGCCGCAGATTAACTTCCAGTTGTCGATAGCGCTGGCGTAATTGTCTGGTACTGATTTGGCCTTGCAAGATCGCTTCTGGAGCATCCTGCAAAACTCGGTGGGTCGCTTGTTCCGCCGTATCCAATGCCGCAGTCGCTTGAATCAGCACCCGTCGAAACTGCCAAACACGCCATGCAATGTAAAAGCAGAAAGTTGCCAAGAACCCATTCAGGATCAGAATGACAGTGAGCATAGGTTGCCTCGTGGGGATGCAAATGTGCTGCATCGATTCGGTGCATTCGGTGCATCAATCATACCGAGTATTTAGGGGCAGGATCAGCCGCTTTGCAACATTTCCGCCCGCCGCTCCGTAAACAGATGTTGCTCAACTGACCCCGTCCCAGAAAGGACTCGTTATCATGGGGAGCCTATGCCCGCGAGGCCCGATCGGAGGGAAATCCCGGAATGGGGGGTTCAGAGGTTGTTGATGCCCCCAACGGGGGTGGCTGATGGGCCTCGATAAAATCCACACCCACACTTTCCCCCTGACACATTGCCCCCTCACACAAGGTTCAGACAAGCTAGCTATGGTGCAATCTTTCTCAGCGACACTCTACGTCAATCCCGCCACGGGGAATGACAGCAATCCTGGCTCCCAGGCTGCTCCATTCAAAACGATTACCGCTGCACTGCGACAGGCGAAGTCGGGCACGGGCATTCAACTCGCCCCCGGCACCTACAATACGGCCAGTGGAGAAGTGTTTCCTCTGGTGGTGCCGACCGGCGTGGGAATCCTTGGAGATGAAGCCAGTAAAGGCAATGGGATCGTCGTGAATGGCGGTGGTAAGTACCTTAGCCCGACCTTCGCTGGCCAAAATGTTACGTTTAAATTGGATAGTAAAGCCCAATTACGCGGTATTACCGTCATTAATGGCGAAAGTCGGGGAACGGGCGCATGGGTAGAATCAACGGATCCAATAATTACTAACTGTACCTTTACCAATTGCAAACGAGAAGGCATTTTCACCACTGGCAGCGCCAAGGCGATCGTAACGGACTGTGTCTTTGTACAAAATGCAGCGAATGGAATTTCGATCGTGCGGGAATCCAAAGGGGAATTCCGGCGGAATGTCTGTCAAAATACGGGCTTTGGGATTGCGGTGGGGGATAGTGCAGCCCCCTTACTCGTGGAAAATAAAGCCTTTGAAAATCGATCGGGCGTTGTGATTTCCCGAGCTGCGCGTCCGGTACTACGCAACAATACGATCGAGCGTAATACCGAAAGTGGTTTAGTTGCCCTGGAAACCGCCTTCCCGGATTTGGGCAGCAGTCAGGAACCTGGCGGGAATTTGATGCGGGACAACGGTGAAGTAGATCTACAAAATGCTACGAATCCGCCAGTGACCTTTATTTCCGTGGGCAATCAACTCAATCCCGCCAAGGTACAAGGGCCGATCGATCTGCAAGCCAATGTAGTTCCGCCGTCCGTAACGCCGCCAGTCACACCCCCCGTTACTCCACCGGTGACGCCACCCGTCACTCCGCCCACGAATAACCCACCCACGAATAACCCGCCCACGAATAACCCGCCCACGAATAACCCGCCCACGAATAACCCGATCGTTGATCCACCTTTAGTCGAACCGCCGGTCACGCCACCCGTCACACCGCCCGTCACGCCACCCACGGGACTCTCGGATATTCAAGGGCATTGGGCCCAGGCGTTTATTCAAGCGCTGGTCAGCCGGGGGTTTCTCAGCGGCTTTCCTGACGGGACCTTTAAACCTGAAGCACAACTGACCCGTGCCCAGTATGCAGCGGTACTAGCGAAAACCTTTGATTTGCCAGCGAAACGCAACGCCACAAAATTCTCCGATGTGCCAGCAAATTTCTGGGCAGCGGAAGCGATTGCCAAGGCAGATCGTATGGGCTTTATTGCCGGATTCCCCGATGGCACGTTTCGACCGGGGTTGAACCTGACGCGGGTACAGGCGATCGTGGCACTGATCAACGGATTAGGGCTGACCGGGGGCCAAATTACGGCCTTGGGGGTTTACAACGATCGGGCTCAAATTCCCAGCTATGGCGTCAATGCAGTCACCACGGCCACCATTCGCCGGATGGTCGTCAACTATCCCGATGTCAAACAACTCAACCCCAACCGCGATATCACCCGCGCGGAAGTCTCTGCGCTGTTGTATCAAGCGTTAGTCTCGATTAACCGAGCTGAAGCGATTTCTTCGCAATACATTGTCAATCCAGATGCCACAACGATTCAATTTACCGATTTGAAGAATCACTGGTCTGAGAATTTTGTGTTGACGATGGCGCTACAGGACTATATGCGGGGCTTTGCCGATGGAACATTTAAGCCGGATGTTTCCATTACGCGGGCACAATTGGCGGCAGTGATTGCAAAAGCGTTCAATCCATCGCCCAAACGAAATGCCGTGAATTTTAGTGACGTGCCGAGCGACTACTGGGCCAAACCCGCGATCGATCAAGCCTATCGTGGCGGGTTCCTGAATGCGGCAGCAGATGGCACCTTCAAGCCCAACCAAAACGTGACTCGCTTGCAACTCATCCAAGCCTTGGTCAGTGGATTGGGGCTGTCTGGTGGCAATTTGGCAGTGCTGAACAATCTGAGCGATCGGGCGGCAATTCCAGCAGAAGTGCAGACGATCGTTGCAACGGCTATCCAGCAACGCCTGGTTGTCAGCTACCCCGACACCAAAAAGCTCAATCCCAATCAGGATGCAACCCGTGGGGAACTGGCGGCCATGGTCTTGCAAGCGTTAGCCAAGGCAGGACGGGCTGTTGCGGTCAATTCGCCATACATCATGGCCTAGGGATTGGGAAGAGGAGAGCCGGATTGCCCAGGCCCTCTGCCCAGCTGGTAGAGGGCCGTAGGGCGAGGGCACAATGCTGGGATCTGAGTAGAATTCTGGGATCTGACAGGTCATTGGAAGCCTGTTGGCCTTGCGGGGCCAACCCTTCCCCTCGGTAGCACTTGATGGGAAAATAGAGTTTGGCCGAATACATTTTTTAAGAAGCGCAGGACTTATGGCAGAGATTCAATTTTCCCGAGGTGTGACTGAGACGGTGATTCCCGATGTTCGCCTGACCCGCAGTCGGGATGGATCGAAGGGAACGGCCAGCTTCTACTTCGAGAAGCCTGATGCGCTAATGAGCACCAGTATGGATTCCATCACAGGGATGTATCTACTGGACGAAGAAGGCGAAATTTGCTCCCGAGATGTCAAAGCTAAATTTATCAACGGCCAACCCGAAGCGCTAGAAGTGCTGTATATCATGCGGTCTCCTGAAGAATGGGATCGGTTTATCCGGTTTATGGAGCGCTATGGTGAGCAGAACGGTCTGGTACAGCAGCGATCGAGCGATAACGAAGAAGCTTAAGAGACTCAACTTGGGGACGCTCGTTTCTCTGAGATACTAACTTTCTTTGAGACGCTAACTTTTTGAGACGCTAACTTAAGGTGCAGAGGGGTGGGGCGCAAATTTGCGCCCTTCCTGCTGTTATCCCATGGTGGGAAAAGAAATCCCACGGTTGGAAAAGAAGATATGTCCCTAGCCGATCGCAGGTTCGATCAAAGTCAGCAAATTTAGCGAGGAATGCCACTGTGTCTGTTCGTGTTCGGGTACCAGCAACAACGGCTAATATTGGCCCTGGGTTTGACTGTTTGGGGGCTGCACTAACGCTTTACAACGAATTTATTTTCTCTCCCCATCCCACCGGACAGACCTTGGAAATTACGGTAACGGGGGTGAATGCCGATCGGGTCGGAACCGATGGGGACAACATGGTGTACCAGGCGTTTCTCAAGGTGTTTGAACAGCTAGGCCAGCCCGTTCCACCGCTACGGTTGGAGATTGCCATGAATGTTCCCCTAGCACGGGGTTTGGGCAGTTCTGCCACGGCGATCGTGGGCGGGTTAGTGGGTGCTAACGAGCTGGCTGGTAAACCGCTGTCTTCTGCGGAATTAGCCGCGATCGCGACGGACATTGAGGGCCACCCCGATAATGTCGTCCCAGCGCTGTTGGGGGGCTGTCGGTTGGCGGCTTCTGGCGTGGTGCGGGATTGGGAGATTTGCCAATTGGCCTGGAATCCAGCGGTGGTACCCGTGGTGGCGATTCCCGCGTTTGAGCTATCCACCGAAGCGGCCCGGAAGGTGTTGCCCCAGGATTACAGCCGTGCCGATGCGGTGTTTAACATGGCCCATTTGGGCTTGTTGCTGCAAGGGTTAGCCACGGGAAATGGTGATTGGTTAAAGGCTGCGTTGCAAGATAAAATTCACCAACCCTACCGTAAATCCTTGATTCCAGGCTATGACGCGATCGAACAAGCGGCCCAGGCTGCCGGAGCCTATGGGGTCGTGATCAGCGGGGCAGGCCCGACGGTATTAGCACTGGCTCCCGAGGCGGTCGGGGAAACGGTCAAAACGGCTATGGAGCAAGCCTGGGCTAGCCAAGGAATGACCGCTCAGGCGATCGTTTTGGCGTTGGATACGCTGGGAACTGTTGTCAGCAACGATTGACGCAGAGGGTTCATGCAGACGGTGACAGAGGGTTGATGCTGCCGTAGCATTGATCAATCCATTGGCAATACCGTTGTTGCTGGGTTCGCGCAGTAGTACGAAGTCCATAGAAATTCGGGGATACAGCGACAGAAATCCAGAACAGGAATTAGATTGGAAGGGACATCGTGCATTGATTCAGCAAGTTTCTATGAAATCCATCTTTTTGCCTGTTATCGTGGTTTCGCTCGTGGTTCTGTTGGGGTTGGGGTTGTTTACTCAACCTGCTTGGGCGGGCATTTTTTCGGGGCAACGTCCGAATACTCTAGGGGTCCAAGCGGGGCAATTAGCGCCCTGTCCCGCCTCCCCCAATTGTGTCAGTAGCCAGAGCGGGGATGGGAGTCACCGAATTGAACCCCTCCGTCCCAGTGGGTCGATCGAGGAAGCTTTTACCACCCTGAAACAAGTGGTGCAATCCCAGCCTCGTACAAAAGTTGTCTCGGCTTCGGAGGATTATCTCTATGTGGAGTTCACCAGCCGTTTGATGGGCTTTGTGGATGATGTGGAATTTTATGTCGATCGGGAGGCGGGGGTAATTCAGGTGCGATCGGCGTCGCGGTTGGGTGAGTCTGATTTGGGCGTCAACCGCGATCGGATCGAAACTTTGCGGCAGGCGTTACAAAACCAAGGTTCCGTCGCGTAATTGGCGTAAAAAGCCGGGGAGCTTGGCAAATTAGCCAAGCTCCCATGGGATTCACCCACAACCCCGGCTTTTGCGAACTTTGGGATAGATGCGATCGTGCTTGAGATTAGGCGCGATCTCACTCTATTTACCGACTCGCTTTACCGACTCGCTTTACCGACTCGCTTTGTAAAAGGGCTTCTTCACGATCGTGGCAGGATAAGCCTTACCCCGAATACTGACCTCTACCGTATTGCCGATCGTTGCCAGTTCCGTCGGCACATAGCCCAAGGCCACCGGATAGCCCAAGGTGGGCGACAGCGTGCCACTGGTCACAATCCCCACCGTTTCCCCCGCATTGAGAATGGGATAGTCGTGGCGAGCAATATTGCGGCCTTCCAACTGCAACGCCATCAGCCGCTTTTTCACCCCCTCCGCCTTTTGTTGCTCCAACACCGATCGGCCAATAAATTCCCCCTTTCGATCCAAATGCACTAGCCAACCCAACCCCGCTTCTAATGGCGTCGTCTCATCATTAATATCCTGCCCATACAGGCACATCGCTGCTTCCAGCCGCAGGGTATCCCGCGCCCCCAATCCACAGGGCGTCACCCCTGCCGCCAATAGTGCCTGCCATAGGGCTCGTCCCACCTCCGGCGCACTCATAACCTCAAAGCCATCTTCTCCGGTATAGCCCGTGCGTGCCACGAAAATGGGTTGTTCGTTAAAGCTAGCTTCCGTATGTTCAAAGGCTTTCAGGGATTCGATCGAACCTTGAACGAGCGCTTGCAGTTGACCAACGGCCTGTGGGCCTTGCACGGCAATTAGCGTTTTATTTTGCGATCGATTTTCCAATTGCAATTGATTTAGATCAAGATTTGTCTGCATCCAATTCCAATCTTTTTGCATTGTCGCAGCATTGACGATCGTAATCCAAGACTGTTCATTTCCTGTTCCGCCTTGATAATAAAAAATTAAATCGTCAATGATGCCTCCCTGGGAATTCAACAATACGGTGTACTGTGCCTGTCCCGGTTGCAACCGACTCAGATCCGAAGGCACCAATCTTTGAATTTGCTCCAGCACGTTGCCTTTCAGCGAAAAAGCACCCATATGGGAAATATCAAACATCCCCACAGCCGTTCTGACCGCTTGGTGTTCTTGGGTGATGCTACTGAACTGAACGGGCATTTCCCAGCCAGAAAAGCCGATCGTGCGGGCATTGCCCATCAGGTCAAACAGAGGAGTGCGTTGCAGGGTGTCAGTCACGGGCGTTCGGAGAACTCAACAGCTTCTATTATCCCGCGATCGCTGGCTCGATCGGACAAGGAAAATCCTAAGCATCCCAGATTGAAGAGGCTTTCATGGGATGACAATTCGATTGTGGGGAGTACTGAATTCGACGACATAAACGTATCCAGGAGCGATCGGACTTGAGGGACTCATTTGCTCTAGTTTCATTTTAACCCGAGATTTCAGGATGCTTTCCGAGCCACGACGAATTCCTGAGACTTCGAGACGAATTCCTGAGACTTCGAGACGTGCTTTGCGTTGAAAGACAGTTGCAGGATGTTCGATCGAACTAAACTAAAATTAGACATTAACAAATATCTTTACGCTTTTGGAAGAATCCTGCAAGACATAAACAGACCACAATATGAATGCATAATAATCCCCAGTTCAGTGAGAGATTTGACCAATTCGCATCATAAACAGCACTAGGTTCTAACGGTCGAGGTAACAAACTTCCATCTGGTAATTTCTTTTGCTCTGGAATTAGAGCATTAAGATTGATCAGTGTGCCATAAGCTCCCACGGACCAACGACCCAACATAAACCAGCCTAAAATTTTAGCCGCTCCATCGGTTGCAAAGAGTACACCAGAAAAAATGATTTGAGGAATTAAAAGTAATGGCAATGCACTATTGGCTTGAGCAGTACTTCTGACTAAGCTGGAAATTAGTAAGCCTAGACTATAACTGGCAATTAAAGTCAGAAAATTGGTGACGGTTAATCCAATAGGCCAAGAGATCATCTCAGAAGTGGGAGACTGAAATACTATCATTACGACGATCGACATCAAGAGTGACTGAACCATTGCAATAGCTGCAAGAACCAAGACCTTTGATCCCAAGTAAGCAGATAAGCTCAAATTGACCAATCGTTCTCGAATGTAGATCGGCGTTTCTTTGACAATTTCTTGTAATGCACCCGAGAGGCCAACCCATAAGGAAGCACAGGTAAAAACAAAGAGAATTTTGATCGCTAGAGGAGCCAAGGTTGAGTCGGGAACTTCTGGCTTTAAAAAGGCTGCGTTATTTTTGACAGCAAAACTGATTAGACTAACCCCGATCGGAGCAGTGATAAGAGAAATGATGAGATTAGCCTGATCTCGAAGGACTAACTGCCAATAGCGTTGGGTTAGGAGTTTCGTTTGTTCAATAAACGAGGGTTTTGCTTGAGTTGGTACAACAAAACCTATGGGAGCATTCTGTTGAAGACTCAAGTGATTTCGAATATAACGATCGTAGTAGCTGGATTGACTGTAGTAATTTGCACAGTTGATGATATCATCTTGGTTTTCGAGTTTTGTATAAATGTCAGCGAAGTCATCTTCATTGAAAAATTCATGGGCTTCTTGAGGTGGACCGAAGAAACAGAGAAAGCCACCGCGTCCCATAAAGGCGACTCGATCACAGAGTGTGACATTGGCTGTTGCATGCGTGACAAGAATGATGGTGCGACCTTCATCGGCAAGTTTTCGCAGGAGTTGCATCATTTTTTTATCCAACCCCGGATCAAGTCCTGAGGTTGGTTCATCTAGGAAAAATAATTTTGGATCTGCAAGTAGTTCCACACCAATGCAAACACGCTTTCTTTGCCCACCGCTGAGGAGTTGAATTTTTGTATTTTGCTGAGCGGGTGTGAGTTCAATTTGCTCTAATGTTTTGGCTACAATTACATCAATATTGGCATCTGGAGGAAGTCGAAGTTTTGCTGCGTAGGTGAGGGCTTCGAGAGCGGTTAAATCACGGTGAATGATATCATCTTGAGGGACGTAGCCGATTTGAGTGCGGTAAATATTGAAGTTCGATCGCAAGTCACAGCCATTGATTAAAACCTGCCCAGAAGTTGTCGGTTCTAACCCAAACAAAGCTTTCATCAGGGTTGACTTGCCTGCACCACTCCCACCGACTAAAGCAACAAATTGTCCTGGCTCGATCGCGAGGGTGACATCATTTAAAATCAGTTTAGTATTCTTGGCTTCATCGAGGACTTGCCGTTTTAATGAATAGGCATCTAGGCGAATCTGGGTTCCTGAGTCTAGAATGCGGAGCTGATTGTTTTGAACCATTAAAGTAAATGGCCCAATATTCACGGTCATGTTGTCTTCGATTGCAATGGAACTCTCCACCCGGCGACTATTTGCAAAGATACCATTGACACTTTTGTCACATAACACATATCCAGAGGCTCGCTTTTCTATGGTGGCATGGATACGAGAGATTGTCGGAGCATCAAGCACTAGGTCACAGGTGGAATCTCGTCCGATCGTGATGACTGAGCTATTTAAAAGAATAGATCGTGGACTTAACGTCTTAAGCTGGGTTGAGGCGGAAGGATCACAGTAAGAGAGGAGAATCATATTACGGGGATCTTGCCCGACTTTAAGTGTCGTGCCATTTTTCAATCTGAAGCTTTCGGATACGGTGATTCTTGTCTGATTTATAAATAATCCGTTGGTGCTGGGTTTATTCCCATCGCCGTCCAAAATTTCATAGTTATCTCCGATTCTCTGCAAAATTGCATGACAGCCAGAAATCACATCCCAGTCTGGCGGCACTACAAGGTCACAAAGCTGAGGATTACGCCCCAAAACATGACGATCTCTGGTGAGGTCAAAACGGCAAACTTGGCCTTGTTTTTTCAGTTCAAGGTAGGGCGCTTGTCCAATGAGGGTTTCAGGGTGTGTCATGGGCAGTTTGGCAAAAGGAAATGACGATGGCCACTTTTACTTTAAGCGAAAAATCCACCGTCAAACCAGAGGAATAAAATCCCTAAAAGACTGTTGTACCAAAGCTTGTGACCACTGCTAACGGTAGACAAAACGATCCGGACTTTATTATTCTTGTTTAACAAATTTTGTGGATTTTACTGTTGTTTTGTAATTTTTTCTTAAAGAAAGTCTATTCGTCAAGCCGAATTTAGTTTTTTCGGTAACTTGAAAGATGATTGTCACTCTAGTGTAGAGATTCTGAGGCTAGATGTGGGCTAACTAAGGTTTAAGACTTGAGGGGCAATATATTTTTCAGGAATGAGATTTCTTGCTGATGTAGTTCGGAAAGAAACTCAAACCAGGTTTGAGTTTCGAAATCTTCAACATAAAAGCACTTACAACGTATTGATAGGTGGATAGGGGCAATCGCGATGATGATGGATTTGGTGAGCAATCGCTATCGGGTGGTGCGTGAGCTGGGCAAGGGAGGTTTTGGAACAACTTCGTTGGTAGAGGATACGCAGCTTCCTTCGGGGCGGCGCTGTGTATTGAAGGAGTTGATGCCTGTAGAGAGTAGTCCTGAGATTTATGCGTTGGTACAGCAGCGGTTTGAGCGGGAAGCCGCGATTTTGGAAGAGTTGGGCAATTTGACGCTTCAGATCCCGAGTCTTTATGCGTATTTTGCGGAGAATGGGAAGTTCTATTTGGTTCAGGAATATGTAGAGGGAGAGACAATCGCAGAGCGGGTGCAAACTCAGGGTGTGATGAGTGATGCGGCGGTGCGAGAGTGGCTGATGGGGTTGCTTCCGGTACTAGGGCTGGTGCATGAACGTAAAATTATTCATCGGGATATTAAGCCGGAAAATGTGATTTTGCGGCAGCGGGATCATAAACCTGTACTCATTGATTTTGGTGCGGTGCGGGAGACGATGGGGACGTTGATCAATGCAAATGGTCAGAGTACTCAGTCGATTGTGATTGGAACGCCTGGGTTTATGGCGAGTGAGCAGGCAGCGGGTCGGCCAGTATTTGCGAGTGATTTGTATAGTTTGGGTTTGACAGCAATTTATGCTTTAACGGGTAAGATACCGCAGGAACTGCCGACGGATCCGATGACAGGAAATATCCAATGGCGTCAGTTTGCGCCGACGGTGAGTGCGGGGTTAGCGACGGTGATTGATCGGGCGATTATGCCTGTAAGTCGCGATAGATATCAAACGTCAGGGCAAATGCAAAGTGAGTTGATGGGATCAAATGAATCAAATCCTATTCCAGGAACAGTTATTTCGATGACACCAGCAACTATCTCAAATCCTATGCCTGTAATGACAGTACCTCCTGTCGAGCAATATCCTAATACTAATAATTCTAATTCTCAGCCTACTATTGTTGTAGCCCATCCTCTAAGTTCTTCGTCACAACCCATACAACCGCAGAGCCCACACAGTATAGCTGTTACACCGAAACAAGGTCTGAGCGACTGGGCTAAAGCCATGATTATGGGTGGACTTATTGGGACATTCATATTAATTGCAATTGTTCTCACTCGTCCACAACAAACCACGCAGGCTTCGAATAACACTCCTACTACTGCAACTACACCTGCTGCTCCCTCCCCATCACCTTCTACAGTACCATCGCCTGTTGCTACAGTTTCCGGCGTTGCTGAATAGGGATATGATTTACTGTGGGACGGGCACATCACCAAATTTGAGATAATGCAGTAGCAGGCGAATTGAGTGCTTCAGCATTTCTACAGATTTGGAATAACACAAGGTCTTACGA
>NZ_JACJRC010000035.1 GCF_014697025.1 Alkalinema sp. FACHB-956
GCAAATAGGTCAGCAGAGATCGCCGAAAACTATGGGTACTCACCCCCCGAATCCCCAAATAATCCACCGTCTCCCGCAACGCCTTATCACAGGCCCGAGTCGTCAGATGCCCCCCAAACCGACCGGGAAATAGATAGCCCGACCTCGGCAACTGCGCCTGGTCTAACAGCTTGCGTAACGGCGGCGCGATCGCCACCTCGCGGGTGCGTTTCGTCTTAGTATTCTGCGCCCGATAGACCAAGTGAGACTTCAGCACATCCTCCGCTTGGAGCTGCACCACCTCGCCAATTCTTGCAGCAGTATAGTAAGCAATTTGAAAAATCAAGCGATGGGGTTGGGGCAACTGAGCAAACACCCGATCGAGATCGTCTGCTTGTAAGACGGCAGCTTGACCATTGCGATCGACCTTAGGCATCAGTTCCTATTCCAGTCTTTTACGAACTCAATTTTACTGAAAATTCAGGGGTTCTGGCCTCTGACCGGAACAAACCCCTCAAAAATCAGACTCTATTGAGAATCCATGCCCTCAATTGAGAATCTTGAAAATCTCACTCAAGCCTTGCGATCTAGATGAATCAATTCACGAAATGTTGCACTTGTAGTAATGCTCAAAAAATCAATAGTAGTTACGATTACGACTGTAGTTTCTTAAACGCCATCATTGAGATTGAGATCATTTTGAAACCATAGATTATCATCCTAAAATCTTCGGATACCCAATCGGCACAAACTTTGCCAGGTTATTAATCACTAAATCCCCAACCCGCACCGCTACCCCCGTTGGTTGACCATTGACTAAAAAACAAGAAAATTGCTGACTATAGGTTTTTCCCTCCAGTTCCAGCACAGGCATCTCAACATACTGCTGATACACCTTAGGAAACACTGCGTATTCGGGGGCAGGATTAAACAACGTTGCTTGCTCAGTCCCTTTCACGATTTCCACTTCACTCCCCTCCCGGCCAAACGTGGGCTTGGCGACATAGGGCGGTTTCAACGCATCAGGCGTCATGTAGGTGGGCAGAAAATGACGCTGGACTGTCTGAGACAACGCTGAATCGTTCTGCTGACCGTACAACTCAGTACTGAGGGCCAACAACGCTTTGTTCTGAAGCACCATGCAATTTACAGGGTTGATTAACGCAAGCTTGCGATCGAACACTAACGGCTCCAGCGCTGCCCATAGAGAATCCCCCGTTTGCGGATCTCGGTCTTCAATCATCCATTCCGTCGGATAGACCCGATAGAGGATATCGATCGGCTCGTCTTCATCGTCATAGGCGGCTGTTTCATCCATCGAAATCGATTCGATCGGGCAGAACCAAGCTGGATGCTGGGAAAGAGACGCGAGATATTCTGCGGTGCCCACGTCTTCGGGTGCATCCCCGATCGCCGCAAAGATAACATTGCAGTTCTCCAAATCCTTGCCGATCGCCGCCGCCGCCAGCTTGAGGTAATCATTCAAGCCATCCCGAAGTATCTGTTCTGAGTGGGCATTGGGATCGTCATACCCAAAGTGCCGAGCCACTAACCCATTCATCTTGAAGGTTTCCACGATAAACGTCGCAACCTCCGCATTGCACTCTAGGAGGTAGATGCCCTCTGGGGTCACAGCAAAATCACACCGCGCAATGAAGGGGGGTTGAGCCGTCGATCGCAACAGATCAAACGTCTCTGGAAAGTAGCCATACGCCAACAACTGCTCATCACTGAACCCCTGCATCACTGAACCCGCACTGAGCAATACCTGCCAGACCGCCTGCGCCGCCTGCTGTATTGCCTCGATCAGAGATGGCTCTACAGGAATCACCCCGTAATAGGCGTAGTCCTGCGGCTCATACCAACTAAAACTGTCCCGATACTGCTCAAAAAACGCACGACGTTCATTACCCATCAACCACCACCACTCGATCTGCTCCAACCAAATCCACTCGATCGCGAAGGACTGCTACGGGTATGGGAGCGGACAAAGGTTCCGTCACTGCGCGTATGCCCTTTAACTTCCACTGAGCCGCCGCCTGCACTAGAAGTCATCACGGGAGGCGGGGCCTTGGGATATCGACGTAAGCGAGATTCGCGATAGCGTTGAACCACGGGAGAGCTGCTGATATTGGAGGCAGTGGTCACTGCTGGAACAACCGGGATATCTGCTGAAGCGATGCTGATGTCTTCCTCCGCTGTGAATGCATCCACGGGAAAGTCTTCTACTAACAGAGCCACCTCATCACTGCAAATACCAGGTAATTCAGCTTGTGCAGCCTTACAGTTTTTTAAGTTCGCGATCGCAGACTTAGCGGATTGTAGATTGCGTTGCGCGATCGGCAGAAATTTCGAGGCATCTTCTGAAACCGTTGTATTGCCGGGAATTTCCCGCAACAGCAGCACAATCCGACTCCATTGGGTCGCGGCATTCAGCAGATCGGCCATCTCTAGGGGGAACTTATCCTTAGTGTTGTTCGCAACGGTCTTCGCAGTTGTTAACACCGTTTCCATCTTCCGCACGGACTGCTTCTCTCGCACGAGCCACTGGTCTACCTGGGCTTTCTTGGGACGTAGTGCCTTCAGACCCTGCTGGGCTTGAGCGTAATTTGGACTCTGGGCGGGTATTTTTTCTAGGAGTCGAATGGCCTGCCCCCACTTATCGGCGGCATTCTTCAACCGTTCCTCAGGATGGGGAGGATTATTTGCAATCTCTAAGGCTTGATTATCCAGGTCTACAGCTTTCTGGAGGTTTTTAGAAATATCACTTTCTTCGCTAATTCGTTGATTTAGTTTTTCCGCCAAGGGACGAAGCTGTTTCAGTTGCTCCTGGGCTTGCGGGTATCCCATCAGTGGAAGATTGGGTATAGCTTCCAGTAGTTGAATATT
Source organism: Alkalinema sp. FACHB-956 (assembly GCF_014697025.1). Lineage (NCBI taxonomy): Bacteria > Bacillati > Cyanobacteriota > Cyanophyceae > Leptolyngbyales > Leptolyngbyaceae > Alkalinema > Alkalinema sp. FACHB-956. The sequence continues at coordinate 2,869 of NZ_JACJRC010000035.1, forward strand.
GCTTTGTAGGCGCTGCTGCTGGGCCTTGAGGTTGTCTAAATTATTGTTCTTGCTGACATCTCCGACCTCTGCTAACAGGCGGGGCGTTTGGTCAAGCGCTTGTTTTTGGGCGGCTAAGGATTGCACCCATCGCGTGGCATGGGGGAAGCCAACAATACCCAACAGTGTCAATATCCCTGCTATGAGAAGGGGTTTGGGTTTCATAGTTTAGTTTGCGGTGAACGAATAACATGGGGGATTAAAGAATAGATACACCGCTAGCGGTTATTCTTCCTTAAGAAGAAGAACTCATATTCTAATCATAAAAATCACTTCGAGGTTATTCTTCCCCAGCTCCTAGAACCAACAACTTCACCCGTGCTAACTGCGTCCGGAGCTTGGCCCATTGCCGGAAACTCTCCGCCTTTTGCTGTGTACCCCATCGAACAGGGTAATGGTTTGTATTTGCTCATTTGGCTATAGAATCACACAGTTTCTTGTCCTCGGGGGAGACGTTGGGATTGCTTTGTAGGTAGTCGTGGAGCCAGTGGCAGCTTCGGGTCATGAGGTTATCGAGATCCAGATTCCACAAAATGACTGTCTTGTCCGCACTGCCACTCGCAATTGTCTTGCCATCAGGGCTGAAACTCGCGCTAGACAACGAATCGCGATGACCTGGAAGAGTTGTGAGGATTTGTCCATCTATACTCCATAGTTTGATGGTTTTGTCTCGACTCGCACTAGCAATTACATGCCCATCTCGGTTGAAACCAACACTTTGAACTCCATCACTGTGGAGCATTGTTTTTAGTAGCTGACCATCTATACTCCATAATCTCACGGTTGCATCCCAACTACCACTGACAAGCATCCTGCCGTTCGGACTGAAGTTCACGCTGTATACATCGCCAGTATGACCTTGGAGAGTTTTGAGTAACTGTCCTTCGCGAGTCCACAGCTTTATCGTCTTATCTTTACTCCCACTAGCGATGATCCTGCCATCCGGACTGAAGTTCATGCTGTATACATCGCCAGTATGGCCTTGGAGAGTTTTGAGTAACTGTCCTTCGCGAGTCCACAGCTTTATCGTCTTATCTTTACTCCCACTAGCGATGATCCTGCCGTCCGGACTGAAGTTCACGCTGTATACATCGTCAGTATGACCTTGGAGAGTTTTGAGTAACTGTCCTTCGCGAGTCCACAGCTTTATCGTCTTATCTTTACTCCCACTAGCGATGATCCTACCGTCTGGACTGAAGCTTACGCTAGTAACGTTTTTGCTATGACCTTGGAGGGCTTCAGGTCCACGTCTTTGTAAGATCCACAGTCTCACAGTCTTATCTCGACTTGCACTAGCAATCATACTCCCGTCTGGACTGAAACTTACACTCATAATAGGAGCGAGATGTCCTTTCAGGGTTTTCAATAGGTTTCCTTCTACACTCCATATTTTGACTGTCCTGTCCCAACTCCCACTAGCAATTATGTTCCCATTTGGACTAAAGCTAACACTCTCAATCCCATCGCTATGCCCTTTAAGAGCCTTCAGGAACTGACCACTCTCCACACGCCATAATCTGACTGTTTTTTCTTGCTGTCCACTAGCACGGGCAATCAGCCTTCCATTCGGGCTGAAACTTATACTGTTGACCTCATCATCATGCCCTTTAAGAGCCTTCAGGAACTTACCGTTCTCCACACGCCACAACCTGACTGTCATATCATTGCTTCCACTAGCAATCAGTTGGCTATCGGGACTGAAACTCACACTTTTGACCCCATCTGCATGGCCTGTGAGGGTTCGTAGTAAACGCCCATCCACACTCCATATCTTGACCGTCTTGTCATTCTTCCATCCTCCACTAGCAATCATCGTGCCATTGGGACTGAAACTCACACTTTTGACCCCATCTGCATGGCCTGTGAGGGTTCGTAGTAAACGCCCATCCACACTCCATATCTTGACTGTCTTGTCCCAACTCCCGCTAGCAATCATCGTGCTATTGGGACTGAAATTCACACTTGTAACTATGCCAGTATGACTTTCTAGCCGGTTTTTCTCCTGTATTCCATACACAATTTCACGCAATGTTCCAATGAGCATCATCCGCAGATCGGGGTTAGTATCCTGTCCTAAGTTTTTCAATGTCTTTGCTGCATGGGTTGCTTCTAGTAATGCATCTAAACCCATGCCATCGAGCCAAAGACGATCAGCATGCACTCTCTTAGCGAGAGTATCTAACTGCTGTTTCTCCCCCTGTACTTGCTGTTTTTCCTTCTGTACTGTTAGGTACTGCGACCATCCAAAAATTGCCAACGGTAGTGACAAAACCAATAACACCGCTGCCAAGACCATTGCTGTCCGTTGTAGTCGTTTCGCCCAGTTCACCGGCCAATGGCGCTGAATCCACCCTAAGTCAAACACCTGCCGATAAATCCGGTTCCGCATCCGCAGTACTCGACCCTCTCGCCACACCACCCCCGACATCTTCAGGTGAGACTTGATAATCGACTGCTCCTCATCCAGCACATCCCTCCCCTTCCACACATCCCGATAGACCGTCAATACCTGCTCAATATCCGGTGCCCGCTTGGTCAACATATCCCGCACAAATTGCAGATTGTTGTCCTGCTCACTTCTCGCCCCCAAAAACGTCTCCGTCACCAACTGCTCGATCTCCACCGGATCAAACCCCTGTATCAACCCATCCCGATAGGCCGCCGCAATCACCGCACAGAGCCGCTGGGTCAAATAGGGGTGCCCATTCGTCCAGTCCAACACCTCCTGCAATACCCGCCTCGCCTCCGCTTCAGGCAATCCAAATCCCTCTGCCAAGGGCAACGCCTCCGCCAACGTAAAATCTGTCAAATCCACCCGACGGCCAATATTAAACGGCGTTCGCTTTGCATCCTGAATTAAATCCCCCGGCGTCGCCACTCCAATCAGCACAAACGATAACTGCCGAAACGCTGGAACCTGTGCCCGTGCTACATATAGATACCGAATCGCCGCAAAAAAGTCGTCCGTAAACTCCAATGTCAGCGTCGAATCAATCTCATCTACAAACACCACTACGGGTTCCGCCACTTCCGCCAACAGCACCCGCTCACAAAACAACGTCAACCGCTGCGACAAGCCCAGATGTTCGTGGGCCTGCCACCACTCCACCCCATCTGTGTCCAGCATCAGTTGATCCGTCAGCTTCACCACCAGACCCAGATACCACTGCTCAGCCGTCACCTTCGAGCCGAGATCCTGCAAATCCACGATCGCCGATCTCACCCCTTCCTCTTCCAGAGTCTGCGCTGTCCGCACCATTAAACTTGACTTCCCCATCTGCCGAGGCGTCAACACATAGGCAAACACACCCTCTTGACACAGCGCCAGCAGATCCCTATCCGCCGCCCGAGGAATATATACTCCCTCCTCATTGGCCTGAACCGTTCCCCCGACAGTATAGATGTTGCTGTCAGCCATGCAAGTGCTCCTGGAAAAAGGCTGCATAAAGTTGACAACGCGGTACAACACGTTGTCCATCCCGGCGTACTAATCCTGCTCCCCGCAACCGGAAAAACAGCCGTTCATCTTGACAGGTCTGCTTGTTCAGCACTTGTAGCAGTCCGTGCACCAGTTCCTGCTTGTCGTGCATCCGAAACAGGTGATAGCGCAAATGATCCCCAAACGGCCCCCGCTCATGGGCAGCCTGTTCAAATAAATGGTCGATCGTGATTTGCTGCGTTGCCACCAAATACAGCGCCCGCCGTGTCAGGTAGGGATGCCCTCCTAACAACTCCATCAACTGCCCGACCTGAGTTAAGCTCAGCGGAGATCCATGGCGCTGATTGAGTACCATCACCTGCTCAGCATTAAAATCTGTGAGTTCCAGCACCTGCCCCACGTTAAACGGCGACTGGTTGAGGTTATCAATCAACTGGTACGGCTCCGTCGAAGTCACCAGCGCCAAATCCAACTGCTTCCACACTGGCATTGTGGCGCGGCTATTATGCCAACTTCGCAACATGCTAAAGAAGTCTGATCTAAACTCGGTGTCAAAAATGCATTCCACCTCATCCATCGCTAAGACCATCGGCACGCCTAATTCCTTCAGTAGGTAGCGCTGCACATAGCGAGTACAGTTTTGGCAATGCCCTAAGGCATCATTCCACAGCTCCTGCACCCGATCGTCCATCTCCAATACATCGGTGAGCCACACACAGAACTGCCGAAAGAATTGATTAGCATCGGTTAAAGCCGTTTTGTCAAAGAGTTGAAAATCCAGAAAGGCAACTCGCTTATTCATCGCTCCCGCCGCCCCGATTGTTCGCAAGAGTAGCGAACTCTTCCCCATTTGACGCGGTCCTTTGATAGTGATGGTTACCCCTTGGCGTTGAATCGTCTTCAATGCGATTTCATCAGCTTCCCGCTCAACATAGAATGCTGATTCTGGAGCCATTGTTCCTTCTGGCATTTCCAGTGTTGGTATCGGTTGAGCAAAGGGTTGGGGTTGGGGAATCGGAGAAGGCACACTGGCTTGAATTAAATCTGCCTTCGCTTGGGCTGTCTCAATGGAGAGTGAGTTGCCCGCGATCGCCCGCCGTAACTCTGCTAGTAGTCGTTCGGTATCCTGTGGATCCTGCCAAAAAGCCCAATTAATTTCGTTTAAATAAGCACTTAAGGGATACTGAAACGGTTCCTGATAGGCCACCCGTACAGGTAGAAGCTTAGGCTTACCATGCTGCTTCCCCAGATGATATGCCGTCTCAATTTCCCCCTTCACCATCTCACTACTGACTGAGTAGCCAGACAGCAAGGGAATGAAATAGTCTGCCTGTCGCAGTTCAGCTTCAATCTGTGCGGCCCACTGTGTCCCAACCGTCATCGTCTGGTCAATAAAGACTGAATAGTCTTGGCTGAAAGCACGAAAAACTTCTAGTGCAACAGGTTCATCCGGTGTTACTCCCCGTTTGTAACTGATGAAGATCCGGATAGTTGAGCGCGATGACGTTTCCATTAGACCTTGAGATGCGGCAGTTCCCTATTTTTTCAGCCTAAGTCATCTATCGATTTTCTGTACCCTGATAACGTTTCTTATTGTTGCGTTACTCAATGCAGCCTAAACAATACCGGTTGATTAGGAAAGTAGACGGGGGAGCGCTTGATTTAGGTTATGTGGGCATCATCGACGAGGATGGATAAACTGACTCGGCTAAGAGCACATTCGTCAGATTGGTGGGAGTACGTCTTAATTCTTGGCCCAACTACTAACAGTGGGCCTACTCGCCATACTTAGCTTTTAAGCTCTCAAGCCACCGCTTACCCTCTCCAAATTTGCGGCCACCGGCACCAAACTCAAAGACATCACGAATGGTTGCAGTGGGTGAGAGGTTCAAAGCTTGCAACGCAGCCCACAGAGCCTGTTCTCGATCGGCTTCCAGCCATTGCCCCACGGCTTTGGCATCCTCCTTTTGGCCCTTGGTAATCAGCAAATTGATTGCATTGATTAATGCGGTTTTTAGCTCATCTGAGGAGGGTTCATAGGCATCGTTGTCATCAAATGACGGCTCCTCAATGTCCGTGCTGAGTAAGGATTCTAGGAATTGCCGATCGACGGTTTGGGGTGGGGGACTAGAGGTCGTGGCTACAAGTTCGATCGGATCACCATTGTTATCCAACTCGGGAACCGAAGCTGGGAACCATTCACCGTTGGAGTATACCAGGGCAGGGCGTTTGACCCCTTCTAAAGCGTGGGTGAGACGGTCGCGCAGTCCTTTGTTTTGTTGAACCCCGAGCTTGAGCATACTGGTGTCTTTCATGGCTTTCCCGATGCCTTCACGACCCGGAAAAATCAGCGTCATTTCATCGCGGGTTTCAGCATTGCTGCCAAAGACCTCGGAGTTCATATTGGTGGATACTTGGCAGAGCCGACGGCGGATTTTTCGGGTAACAGATTCGTAATTAAGCTTCCACTCCTCAACGGTCTTAGCGACCTTTCGGCCTTGGGACTGGAGGCGTTTTAGCGTTGCTTTACCTTCCTCTAAGACAATCAGCCGAGCAGGAAAATCACGTTTGCCCAGACGATACTGTGCAATATCTTGCGTGATGAATTTATTATCCTCCGCCATTCGCGTCACCATTTGTGCATAGTCATAGAGGACTTCACAGCCTGCCCAGTCTGCCTCAGACCCATAGATATCAAAGACGGTGATGGAGGCATTAAGAATATGCTTACCAAGGTACTTAACCAGGACGGACTTACCGCCTCCCATCTTGGCAACCACCCCTAAAATGGGATGCCGATCGGCGTCTCTTAGGTCATGCCAATCAAAAAAGGGGATTTCTTGGGTCGTTGATAATACCGATGCTGGAGCCGTCGATACACCTTGAGAAGCCTCCGGGGGGGGGCCTGAGGGCTCGGAGCCATTCCCCGTCGGGTTCACAGTCTCAGCCGCAACGTCCACCACATAATCCGCCATCCACGGATTCTCGGCATAGAACTCTTCAGCTGCTTGGAACTGTGCCTTGAGCTGTTCCCCTTGCAGTCTGGCATCGGCATAGATTTGACGGTTTCTGATGGCGATCTGTGCGTCAATATCGTCGAGGTAGGCATGTCTCCGCTGTTGTTCCACCTGGTACAACAAAGCGGAGGACAACGCCATCGATGAAGCTGCTGCTGCTAACCGTAATGGCAGTAACTGAGTGCCCCCGATCGACGCGATCGCGGCTGTCAAAATGGATCCTCCCATCAGAAGACCCATGGTCATAGGACGTTGGGCCATTAGGAACCTCCGAGCAGTAAGTCCCAGTGGGCCAACAACACAGCCGCCAAGCTCGCCAGACTCATGACCCAGAATTGGGCATCCCGGTACGCGATCGCAACGATCGTCAATGCTAACAACCCAAACGTGCCAACAATCCAGCAGAAGGGCGCAAATAGCGGAATAGTACGACTCAGCAGAAAGAGGAATAACCCCGAAGAAAGCACCATCAGAATTCGTGCAATTTGGTGCATTGCGTCAATTGTTGTGAAGCCAGGATGCTGCTGGTGCTGAAATTGATAATCCTGAAATTCGGAATACTCATCATTAAACAGTGGAAACATTTCCTACAACCTCTTAGCAAGAAACAAGAAACAAATGGAGCAATCTTAGCGACCAAACCAATTCACCATACGATCGAACCAGCCAATCCCACGGCCATGAGCCCCTTGTGTCCCATGGGTCAGGAGTTCCATTCTGCGTTTTTGCTGGTTGGCTTGCAGATTGTCTACCATCATCTTGGTGCGCGCGATCGGAATACGTTCCTGCTCCTTGCGCTCTGCACGGCGATGTTTCATGGCGATGAGTTGCAAGGTGGTTTGGAAATTCAACTCGCCCAGTGCTTGCTGGGATTGTTGTTCCGCACGCATAATGCCAATTTTGCGGTGAGCTTCCTGATTGAGGTGCTGAAGGTGGCTGCGATAGCCTTGGTCAGCCAGCCATGCATCCAATACTGCCTTGTCGATTTGCTTGGCGGCAGTGGTGCCCGCTTTGAGGATCCTCTGAACAAACTGTTCATATTCAAGCTGGCCTTGAATCAGGGCTTCAAAGTGCTGCTCTAAAATCGGAAGAATCTGCTGTAAGTCTTTCATGCGCTTGGCGCGATCGGCAAATTCGGCCAACTCAAGATCGCTCATTTCACCAATGCGAGCTAAGTCAATGCCAAATAGGCGATTTACGGATCTCAGCGCTGCACCTCCGTGGGAGGCCACATGGGAATGAATGTTGTGGTTTCCCCGCCCGCCGCCTGATTGCTGGGCATATCGACCAGGGTTAGGCGTGGTGGGAATAACTGTGGGTAGTCTGCCGGGACTGTGAATTAGGTTGGGCATAGTGAGAACTCCTGAAAGAGATGAGAATTAAGCCGAGACCCAGTAAGCAAATGAACAGCGACGCCACTCGCACCCAGGCTTCGGTGGTGGTGTCTTTGGGAACCGGTAAACCATAGATGTTGTTGAGCGCGTCAATGAGGCCATCATCGTCGCCGCTGTAGTGAAAGGTGGTTCTGTCAGGCCGAATATCAATTTGACAACTCACATGCACGGGGCGCGGGGCGATTGGGAAAGGGGCGATCGGGGGCGCGGTAACCAGAGGTTGCTCCACTAGCGGAGTCTCATTCACGGTTTACTCTCCCTTTGGTGGCGTAATTGGTTGATGGCCTGGAGCCGCAATTGCCCTCGGGTAATGCCTTCTGCCGTTTCGGTTTCCCAGTGATTCACCACACACCAAGGATCGCCATAACAAGGAGACTTGGGAGACTGAGACTCTTTGACCGCTGTATTCCACACATCACGCGCGATCGCACTAAGAACAACGTTGGTATCTTGGTTGTCTTCCGCCTTGTGAGCACCGGGGATAGAAGCCATTCCACCCACGATCGTCACGCAGGCACAACCGATACAGAGCCAAGTGGTTCCTCCCCAATCCAAAGGGTTAAATTTAGCTTGCATAGGTCACCTCATAGATGGCGAAAAGGGTGCCCATTGCAGGAATGATGAACGGAGAGAGAGAGTAGGTAATCATGGCAAGTCCCGCCATGCAAACAACTGCGCATGTTTTACGAATGAGGCTTTCCATCAGTGATTTCCTTCACGACTTTGATAGCAGTAATCACCAAGGGAATCGCAGCGATCGGACTGAGCGGAAGCACTAAACTCAGGACAGCGTAGCTTAGACATCCTAGTAAAGCGCCTGCGGTGGTGATTCCCCTGGCCCGGTGATGAACTTGCAGCGAGATCAATCCATGGAGCTGACCGATCGCTTCTAGGCGGGGCGTCAGATCTGGAACCCTGAAAGGATCCCGGCCAAAGGGCGTTGATTGGCCTCCCGATCGGCTTCCCACTGTTCTTCATCAATCCAGGCTTGAATTTCGTCCACAGTCAGGTCAGTCCCTAACGCTGTAAAACGGGAACCGAAGTCCGTCCAAAGGGTTTCAGCGGTTGCTTGAGAACTCCCCAGAAACTGGTCGTATAGTTCGCCTTTAAGGGATTCAAGTTCCGCATCCAGAACAACAGCATCCGCAATGTGGGTAAGAGGTTCGTGCAGACCTCCAATCATGGCTGCAAATTCGTGGAGTCCTCCAGCCACATTAGACATAAAGCTGTTGGCATAGCTGTGGAGATAATTGTCGGAATCGGTTCTGCCTTGTTGTTGGGCAGCAGAGATGGCCGATCGACTCATTTTCTGTTGAGCCTCCACCATTGCGCCTTGGGTCTTTTGTTGTTGGCGTTGGCGAAGTTGAGCAGTGGTCAGTTTGCCCTCACGAGAGCTTTGCGCGTTGCCACTTCCCGAACTTCCGCAGGGCTGACCACTTCCCGATTTTCGTCCGGGGGCTTTGGTCTTGGTCCGTTTGGAAGTGGCGGAAGTGCGTAATTCATCGGCTTGCTCAATGAGTGCTGTCAGCTCCGCAGAGTCATCTTCATAGCGATCTTTCAGCTCAATGTCCAGACTGGCGGAGACTTCCACGAGGAGTTCCATTCCATAAAGTTCTGTCAGTTCTTCGATCGTCATGGTTCAACTCCATATTGTTTGAAAGCGAGATTGAGCAAAACGGGCTGAGTTCGCAGTTTGGCGTAGAGTTGTCGGCTATGGATCCCTGGAGCTAAGGCCAGAAAGCGGCGCATTCTTTGGATTTCCAAGAGTTCTGTTTCAGTCAGGGGGCTACGGATGGGGATCCCCAAGGCTTTGAGATCGCGAAGCAATCGTTTTCGATCTCGATCTCCTAGCTGGTGCCGCGCTCCGGACGTGGTGTAGACAACGGTTTCACCACACTGCCATTGGGCTAGGCAAATCGTATTCATGGGTATTGGATGTTCTAGGGTGGCACCACATTGGTACGGACTAAAGTTCCAGGGTGGTACGGGTTGATTTAGATGTTAACATCTAAAAAGTAACTGTCAAGATGTTAGAAAGATGTTAATTAGTGACAGTCTTGCTAAAAATTACGAACCATCTACTATGAGGGGTGCTACTCAATGGATACCGAACAGATGGCGAAACGTATTAATGTCACGCTTTCTGACCCTTACCACGCCGATCTTCAGCGCTGGGCAGAAACGAGGGGGGAACCCCTGGCCACGTTTGCAACCTACCTGCTGAAATTAGCGATCGATGAGGCGAGACGGGCAGGGGAAATCCCTCCTGAACCTGTGCCCGAGAAAACTACGGGTAAAACCACAAAAAGTAAGGGGCGATCAACGAAGCGCTAAGGGGTGAGTGGCTCTGGAAAGCTCTCTAGATAGCGCGATGGCTTACTTCGGTCTGTGGAGTCTATTGCCAGCTTCTGCCCCACATTAATTGGTTCAAAAACGTTCCAATGGAATCATTGAAAATACCTCACTTGATGGGTTTTCAGTGGTGCACTGATGGGGAGACACAATACTGATCGCTGAGGGTGAAAGATTGGCGATCGATGTTTCCACCCCATCAACAACGCAAACTAGAACGCAGCGACACGAGCGGAATCGCTATACAACCAACAGCATTGACTTACTTTGAGCGGCTGCACCCCCAAGAAAGCCTTCCATCGCGCCAGCGTCGAGCGGGGGACTTGGTAACGTAGTCTGCGATGTAGAAAGTGCCGTAAGTCCCCAATCGACCACCGATGCTTTGAATAGGAGTCTGCACAAAGGATTGACATGGTTGCGTGAGATAAATGGTGAGACCGCAGGATTAGTCCCATGGGATAGTCCCGTTATTTGTCCCACAGGTGGGCAAAAACATGACAACATGTAAGGTACATGTACTGAGTAAGTACTTTAACTGTTTGGAGGTTCAAAGGGATAAACTATGTATATAAAACTGTTTTGTGCCTCCCCTGAAATGCCTTCGGAAAAGCCTCGGCTCACCATTTATCTCGACGCGGCCACCAAGGCTGAATTAGAGGTGTTAGCAGCCCTTAACGATCGCCCCGTCAGCAATTACGTGTTGCATTTGGTGAAACGAGAAATCCAGCAAGCTAAGGCATCAGGAGTTCTCACAGACAAGACTCAGCAGTGAGGATGTACGCTAAACCCTGCGATCAAAAGATGAAGCAAGCCAAGTAAAAAAAGATTTTTTCAAGCAAACAAGGTGAACGACTCATGACGATCGCCGTACAAAAATTGACGCTCAAAGAGTATCTGGCCTACGAAGACGGCACAGGGCATCGCTACGAATTAGTGGATGGAGAATTGGTTCAGATGCCTTTAGGGACTGGCAAGCACAGTGATATAAGTGACTTCTTAACGGATGAATTCCGAGATGAAATCAACCGAACCGAACTGGATTGGATCGCAAAAGCCATGAAAATTGGGCTGCAATCCCCCAGAGGCAGCCGTTGGGAAACCTCCAGAATCCCAGATGTGGTGGTTTTGCCCTTAGAACAATGGGAATCAATGGCCGATCGTGAAGGATTCATTCCCCTGAATGAACCCCAGCCCATCCTGGTTGTCGAAGTCGTTAGTCCCTCCACTGTGGCGATCGACTATCGCGCCAAACACAGCGAATACGCGGTTTTAGACATTCCAGAATACTGGATTGCTGATCCCATCGAGCAAAAAGTAACCGTCTGCACCTTGAAAGATGGCGCATACAGCGATCAAGTCTTCACAGGCACGCAGGTGATTACCTCCCAAACTTTTCCTGGATTAAACCTGACTGCCGAACAAGTCTTGAGGGCGAAAAGATGAGCTTCACTACAGAGAAAGTTCAAGCCGCTGTCGATTCCATCTTGGAAACCCTACAAGAAGGCACCAGCTCACTACACAGTGAGGCCCTAGCTGCCTTCAAAAGTGGCAACCACGATCGGGTTAAACGGCTAGCCAGCACTAACCTTGCGGATAGCTATTGCCGCTCCTTAGGCTATTTAGGATCCGCTTTAAAGCTCACGCCAAACACCGACACAATCTTGGCGGAAGCTGCAAGAGCCGCCGCAGACTTCGCCAAAGAACGCGAGCTGCATCGGTTGAGCCAAGCAATTCATACCGCATTGAACTAATGGGGAAATTGCAAACCTGAAAACCTGCCTTCTACCAGCACAACTCCTAAGTAAAACTCCTAAGTAAAGAGTGAAGCTCTATGACCATCGCAGTAGAACGCCCAACCCAGCTCAAGCCCTTCACTTTTGAGGAATTTCTAGCTCAATATGGCGATGACGATCGCTATGAACTCATTGATGGAGAGATATTTGATTTGGAAGCCACAGGCCCCCATGAAGAAGTTGCCGCGTTCATCGATCGCAAGCTAAATGTCCAAATCGACCATTCTGAACTCCCCTACTTCATTCCCCAACGCTGCTTGATTAAGCCTTTGGGCGATTGGACTGGACTCCGCCCTGATCTCGTCGTACTCGATAAAACCCAGTTAAGTGCTGAACCCCTCTGGCCTAAAGAAGCCATCATCACGCTGGGTCACTCAGTCAAATTAGTCGTTGAAGTGGTCAGCAGCAATTGGCAAAATGACTATGCTCGGAAAGTCGATGAATACGCCATTTTAGGCATTCCAGAATATTGGATCGTAGATTATGCCGCGCTGGGCGGATTGGAATTCATCGGTCGCCCCAAACAACCCACCCTGACCATTTGCATCCTCGGTAACGATGGCTATTACGAAAAACAGCGATTACGAGGTGACGATCGCATTTGTTCCAGCATCTTCCCAAGCCTGAACCTCACCGCAGCCCAAGTCTTAAGCACAGGGAGTGGATGCTAGTCACTGTTATGAGAAGATTGCGCAGAATTAATCGCTATTATCGCGGTTACTGATCTATGATCTGAAAACTTCCCAAGGGAATTCGATCCCTCCAGAAGCGTGAGGCACAGATTCCCTCACAAACCAAGTTTTTCACTGACCTCAAGGAGGAATGCCAATGAAACAGCCCCGAATAAGCTAAAAACCCCAGCGATAAAAATCACTGAGGCTTCGAGCTTATTCAAATCATCGAAATGCTTGGGCGGGATGACTAACTCGTTTTGCTTGGCGGCTTGCAGTTAGAAATCCTTCCGAGACCCAAAGTGGCGTAGCCTCTTTGGGGGCTTTGCCTTGCTCTAATTATAGGCATGGCAATGGTTGCCGTGCAACTTTTTTTGCTTACAACCAGCTTTCCCAAGCATTTCCATCGGGTGAAGTGTGGTCTCAGTTTTCCTAAAACCGTTGCTACAAGAGCCTTCTAGGATCCAACCTCACAGTCCAAAAAGGTAAGATTTTTCCTAACTTTTTTGAACTTGTAGCAACCCAAAATCTGACCGCGCTTACCCTTGTCCACTTTTTGCCAGGGAAGCGATTTGTCATGTCATTAACGATTACGACCCCCGTTCTCACCGCTGCTTCGACCAAGCACACCGCCTTCGATCGGGAATTCATCCAAGGCTCTGCCATCCATCCCAGCCTCTACGCCGCCACGGTGCAGGTTGTGGGGGACCTAGAACAGGATGCCGGTGGTGATGCCGCCACACCCATCCACGATGCCCTGAACTGGCGCTATGTCCGGTTTGGCCACACAGTGAACACCACCCTGCTGGCCGCCCTCTTCCTGAATGAAGATGGATCCTACTGGCAGGCCAAACTATCTGAACCCAAACAAGACCGCAAAACGGGCAAAACACGTAAATACGAAACGCCTGTTGGTAACGGCGCACGGGCCTACCTCCCCAGCGTGCCACCTGAGATCCGGCAGAAAGTCAACCAACGCCAGCAGATAGAATGCCCTACGGAAGGCTCGTTCTGGGACTTCATCGCCCAGCATCCCGAAATCCCGATCGTCCTGACCGAAGGGGGCAAAAAATCCCTCGCGGCCCTCTCCCAAGGGTTTGTGGCGATCGCGCTCTATGGGATCAATGCAGGCGTGAACAAGTATGAAACGATCGGGGGGGAACGCATTCGTCGTCTTCAGCCAGAACTGATCCCCGATTTACAACGGTTTGCTGGGACAGGCAGGCCGTTCACCCTCGCCTTCGACCAAGATACGAAGCCCAAGACCCGCCATAAGGTGGCTAGCGCATTGGCCGATTTATCTTGGCACTTGGAACAGCAAGGCTGCACGGTCAGGATTGCCACCTGGGAGGGTCAAAGCGGCCAATGCAAAGGCTTGGACGACCTGATCGTAAATGCTGGGGCTGAAGCATGGCAAAACGCCTACCAACAGGCCATCCCAGCCCGCGAATGGCGCATTATGCAGCAGCTTGCTGCCCAAATCAAACGCCAGCCAGATTTAGCGATCGGCACCCAAGAATTCTCAGAAGTCGCCCCAAACCTTCCCAAGGCAGGCATTCTCGCCCTCTATGGTGGCAAGGGGACCGGGAAATCAGAGGCCATCAAACAGATCCTGACTGGACAGTCCTGGCTCTCCGTCACGCCACTGGTCAGCCTGGGGCGCGACCAAGGCGAAGCCTGGGGCGGAGTATTCATCAACGACGGCGATATCATTGGATCCCAACTCCTCAAAGACGGGCAACCCGTGCATGGCGCATCGGTCTGCATCCCCTCCCTCACCAAGGTCAACCGGATCGAGGCAGACGTTCTCGTGCTAGACGAACTCACCGCCACCCTGGAGTTCCTCCTTGGCTCCAAACTGGCCAATAAAAACGGTCTGCGTCCTGTGCTACTCGATGAATTCATCCGGCGGGTGCAGAGATCGGAACAGGTGATTCTGGCCGATGCCGATTTGACCGAAGAAGCGATCGCCTACATTGAGGCGATACGGGGTGAGCGGGCTTATTTAGTGCGCAGCGATCGTCAAGCCCTGACCTATCCAACCTGGATCCTAGAAGGAACCCAACCCCAAGCGATCGCGGCCCTGACGGAACGCTTTCAAACCCTGCCAACTCAGCAACTGATTTACCTCAACTGCGACAGTAAGACGCTGGCCGATAGTCTGGCTAAACTTTTACAAGCACAGGGCATTTCCAGCTTGCTGATCACCAGCGATACCAGCGGCTGCGCAACGGAAGCAGAATTTCTCGCTAGCCAAGGTCGAATGCTGCCAACCCTCATCCGGCAAGGTATTCGCGCCATCATCACCAGCCCGACCGTCACCCAAGGCTTCAACATCAAGGCCCACACAGAGCTGATTGATTCCGTTTGGGGCTTCTACAAAGGCGGCAGCATCACCGCCCATGCCATGGCGCAAGCCCTCGACAGAGTGCGCTCCAACGACGTACCCCGCTTTGTCCACGTTGCCAAAAAGGGCAGCGCCTACAGCAAACTGAGCAAAGCCCAAGCGATCGCGCCATTCTTGAAGGAATTCAAGCAAATCAGTACCGCTGCTGCTCGCCTGGTGCGGCACCAGCTCAATCCGATGACCCTGAACACCGTGGATGGCCTGGATTGGCAATCCCAGAACCTGAAACTCTTGGCTTCCCTGGAAGTGCGCCGCAATCGGGGGATGGTAGCATTACGGGATACATTGGTCGCCTTACTGCGGCAGGAAGGCAAGCAAGTGCAATCGCTACGGCCTACCGTTCCCACTGCGGCCACCAAAGCTGCTAGTCGAGAACTCAAAGCCGCCCAACAGCAGGTGACCCAAGCACAGGCCCAAGCGGTCGCCCAGGCAACCCCGATCGATGACGCGGAAGCTAAACGTCTGTCAGAGCAAACCACACCCCTCACGCCAGAGCAACTCCTCAGCCTGACCCAATGGCAGCTTGCCCGCTTTTATCGTCTCGACAACCTGACGGCAACCGATGTGCTGTTTGATAAAAAAGGCGTCACCCAACACCACATCCGCAACCTAGAGGCAGCGCTCTCACAGGCAAAAGCAGAAGAACGCACCGCCCACAGCATCCACCAGAACCCTGACACCCCCCAAGATTGGGACAAAGCCGCTGTGCATCGCTGGATGATGGAACAGTGCGGCATCCTGCCGCTGGTGGTACAAATTGTGCGCCAGGAAGTCACCCAGTTCACGCCGGAGATTACCGCACCGATCTCGCAGTTTGTTCGTAACCATGCCACCGAATTTCGCATTGGGTTTGGTTATGCCAAGCTCGATAAAATGTCTGACCAGCAAATCGTAGGCATTCTGCTGGGGCACTACGGCATTCGCAGCAAACGTCACCGACGACGGAACGCCTACAGTGTTGACCAAGCCCATTTGGAGGCGCTTCTCAATGTCCTGAAACGCAGGCAGCAAGCCGATCCACAGGGAGCGAAAAAAGAGAGTAATCCAGAGGTCTGGATCTCTCTAGAAAGCCCAATGGAAGAAGAAAGAGAGGAAGATGGACAAAAGCTAAAAACGTCAGATCTCAGCAAAAGGATTGTCGGATCTGACCAGTCCCGTGGAACTGAAGCGCCAGTTTCTGCTTGAATTTAATTGAATCCAAGAAAGTCGCAAAGTCAAAGCTGTTTCAAGGGTTCATCATAGCTAGCTGGCATACTGGATTCTGGTTCTATAGCCATGAAGGCTTTCACCTTGTACCGCCATCCTATGGTAGGAGAAAGCAGCATTAGCAGCACCGCTGGAATCTGAAACGGCTGAGATCTTGGGTTGTTTGGATTGCTGATCGGATCAACGTGAGCGTGGGATTCTGTCTTGCCAGTTCAGCGGATCGGCCTTGACCGATCGCTTCCATAGCTGTGAGGTAAATCCTAGACATTAGATCGGTTGGTGAATGCGATTGTTCGTCGTAGTCCCAACTGTTGGCGTCAAGATCATCCTCTTCGATCGTTGCAGTGCTTTCCTGGCATGCATTAGCTGCCGCCTTGAGCTGCTCAGGTGTGAATTTTGCAATCACTAATTCCTGGTTATCAGGCAGATTCCTGATTTGCTGTATTAACTGTTCAAACTTCTTCGAGTTGTGTTGTTTCGATTCGATCAGGTGGATATCAATGAGTTTTTGAAGAACTTTGCCCTGGGTGAGGTTGAGTAATTCTGCCAAGAATCGAATGAGATTGCGGCAAGTGGGTGTGAGTGACCAGCCCGTACGCTTTTTGGGGGGCGATGGGCAATCATTCACCTCCATTAGCTTTGGCTGTGCGTCATCAAATCCTCTCAATAACTGGCGATATTGACGCCTGTAACGCCTTGGGTTCAACAGCAATTGCAACACAGTCACCCGCAACAAGCGTTCCACGAACTCTCCTTTGGAGAGCGACAACTCCTGGGCTTGCTGTTCGATATAGGAGTTATACACCTCCTCTACAGCGATCTGAAAGGACTCCTTGTTTTCGAGGTCAGTCCCAGATGGACCTCGCTGGCTCTGTTTGCCCGTTGTCGTTTCTTCTACTAGCTGTTTCATATCTGGTTTTTATTGCAAATGCGGCTGATTTTAGGACATGCGCAAAGTGATAGGGCCAGCTAAGTAGGATGAAAATGCCTGAAAGCCTTGTCATATAAGGTTTCTACAACTTAATGCCAATGGATGACCGTTGCTTGGAATGCTGAGATTCCTTGGTGAATACGTGAAGGGTAGAAGCCTTCTGATCACAGATCACAAGACTTAGCAGTCTTCTGATGCAATGCCTTCATTTATCGGCCTTTAGGTCTTGTGATCTACAGTTTTTGGGGCTATTTTTTCAACTAAAAATCGGCTTTTTTCAGATATTTTTCTGGTTTAGTTTGTGCTTTTATTTCTTAATATTTCTTATATTTTTGATCAGTGGTAGTTGCAGTAAATAATTAGCTCTTGTGATCCTGAAATGTGCTCGAAAAGCCCCTAGCCAAGCCGATTGAAGGGCCATAGAATGCAATTGTCCTGAGAACACGAGTGCCCAAAATGAAAACAAAACGAAAAGGGTTGCGACGATCGAACTTATGTAAGGGGAAAAAGTGCATGCGACATGTTCCAATTAATCCCTATGAGGAACTGAAAAAACGTTGCACCGTGAGTATCACTCCCACAGGTCTCAAGGGACTAGATGCGCTATGTGCAAAGCTCCAAATTTGTCGCAGCGAGTTTCTAGAACAACTGGGGCGTGGCTTGATTTCTCTCGATTCTAGGCATTTGCTTAACCTAGAAGAAACGCTGGATTGAGAAGGGATAAGCATTGAGAGAGTGCGTAAGAGCTAGATCAGAAGAATGTACTAGATTGCGCTGAATTTTCTTCATTGATCGCATCTTAATAATCGATTGGCTATGCCTCTCTAGCATTTATTTACGACTTGTAATTTATTACGATTTTGATTTTATTTATTACTGCTCATGTCGTAAATAAGAGCTAATTGATTACTGAGATAGGCTTTGAAGAATCGCCTAAAAGCAAGGATTTCGCAATAGAAAACGTTTCTTTTGGGTGTACACTAATTCCAGTGAAATAAATCTTGTGCAACTAACTTAAAATCTTGAAAAGATTGCCCTTCAAAAAGTTAGCTCTTACGCACAATCTAGGTTTCGAACAAAAATTTTTCCTTGAGTGATCAATATGAAATCTAACTTGAGCTTGTGGGATGCAGTGCAAGATTATTTGCTGCATCTCAGTGAATTCAAAGACCCAAAGAGCTGTCGATCGACTGCGAATCAATTGCGATCGGCAATGCTGAGGTTTGTTGCCTTGGGCTTGGGGTCAGAGCGCGAAAATCCTCGAGCAAAGATGTCGAATCACGAGAGTCAAGCCGCGATCGATTTTCTCGATCGGCTACCCGTTGATCAGGTGGCGAAGGTGCCTCGGGCTTTGCACACAGGTTTTTCCCAGCTGAGAGCCTCTGAGGCCAGCCAGAAAAATTACGCTAGCTACATTGGCGGCTTCATGGCGTGGTCTAAAGATCAGCCTTGGCATCCTGGCTTACCCCAAGCCTTTGAGAAGCGGTGCCCAAAGATGATGGCGCGGGGCAAAAGCAGGAAAATTGCCAATAAAATCACCCATCGATCTGGCAAATACAAGAAATATGCACTAGATCAAAAAGACATGTCGCCTGAACTGCTGGCAGACTTGAAACAATTTGAAGCATTTCTCAGCGATCCTCACCATCCGGAGCGCTTGACAGGTGTCCCGCCCCTCAAACCGAGTTCTGCGAAGGCGTATCTCAAGAATCTGAGATTGATGCTGGGATTTCGGGTTCGGCACGATTCAGATCCGATCGAAGCTTCGCGAATCCAGCTTTCAGATCTGGTTCCGATCTTGTCGTCGTCGGTGCTGGATGATCTCAGTCGGCCATTGCAGCGGCAACTCCAGCAGCAAGCCCGTGAGACGTTTTCGCGCTGGTGGCATGGCTATTTGGTGTTTTTGGCGGATGCGATGGAATCTCGCAGCCCGCGAACGACCATGAATAAATTGCTGGCTTTGATGGCGTTGGCAAAATTTCTGTACCGAAAAGAGGTGTTGTTTGAAACTGATTACGGCTCTATTTTTGTGATGCAGGTGATTAACCAACTGCTGAAGCAGGCGATGCATGAGGTCGGGCGTTGGCGATCGCGCAAACAAACGGTCAGTAAATTCAGCGAAAAGTGGCTAGATTACGATCCAGAGCAGGAAACCATCTTGGATGCAATTTATAGGCGCATTGTGGAGCCGCTACGCTTGGAACTGGCTGTGCGTGACCAATATGGGCAATATCGCCAGCCGAGGGCGATCGCCAAAAGTCTAGCGCACTTTTTGCTGTGGCATCGTATGACAACTTACCCGGCGCGGCGACCTGGCGAAATTCGCCAACTGAAGGTGGCGCTCTTTTGTCCAGTGGAGAAGCCCCCTGAAGTTCCAGCGGATGGCTATTATTTCCCGCTGCTGCCGAACCAGTACCGGGAGGTCGATGCCAGCGGGAATCCAACGGATAACTGCCTGTATCGCATTTACTCCCATGACAGTGGGGGACAGCTTCAGGGCAAATACATGCTCCAAATTTGTGGCTCAAAAACCCATGAGAAGTATGGGATGCAAGAGTTCCCGATCGACGATGAGATGTTTGAGGATCAAACGACGCTGTATGGCCGTTATCACGACTATCTTTGTGGGCGCTGGGTCGTGGGCGGAAACAAGCATGATTTGCGCTATACCTGGTGGCGGTCTGAATGGTACGGACAGCGGGGCCGATGGGTCTCGAAGGGGCGGCAGGAGTTTAATCCGGAGGTGTTTGCTTTACCGAATCCGGAGGGGGTGGGGATGATTGTGCCGTGGGGCTATCTGTTTCCGGGGCCTCTGACAGGAAAATGCATGTCTGAGGCGAACTTTGGCAGATTTTTTTCCAATCCGGCGATGCGGCTGACGAACAAAAAGATTACGCCCCACATGCTCCGGAAGGTGTGGGCTACTTGGGCGATCGAGGCTGGTTTGACGGAGCGGGAGGTGCTGGCGGTGGCTTACCTGATGGGGCATTCCACAGCGACGTTCCATGCAGACTATGCCCGCCCAACGTCTGAGGTGCAGCGGCGATTTCTGGATGGTTTGCTGCGGCAGCGGGCGAAAAATCGGGCCAATCCTCCAGATTGTTGAGAGGGTGGGGGAGATTAGGGGCGTGAGGTGCGCGGAATTTGCAGAAAAAATTTCGCGCACCTCACGCGAGGGCAAAGGGCAAAAGAGACCAGAGCAGAGGGCAAGAGGACAAGAGGGCTAAGGGCTAGGGAAGAGTCTTGGGGCTGAACAGACAACACGAAAACCGAGGATGAAGTTGCGCGCACCCGCAACAGTGAGGTTGCGAGAGGCAGAGCGACAACGCATAGGAAGGCTGCTCCAGGAGCCGCCGCGCAGTACATATGATCTATCTTCGCCCACGTCTTGATCCACCCATGCACTGCCATCGATAGTCGCACCTTCATAACTGTCATGCCAGTGGTCGGCACACCATTCCCAGACGTTGCCGTGCATCTCGCACAACCCAAAGGCATTGGCAATGCCAAACTGATCGACGGGGGTGGTTTCTTTTCGGTATTCCCCTTTGGGGCCATCGTTGTAGGTGTAGTTGCCGTCGTAGTTGGCGAGGTCGGTGGTAATGGTCTCCCCAAAGTGAAACGGGGTCATGGTTTCGGCACGGCAGGCATATTCCCACTCCGCTTCGCTAGGCAGGCGGTAGGGGCGGCCTGTGTGGGCAGAGACGCGGGCACAGAACTCAACGGCATCGTGCCAGGACACCTGCTCCACAGGGCGGTGATCCCCTTTGAAATGAGCGGGATCGGGGTCGAGTTCCTGGTTGATGGGGGATAGGCCTGCGACCCATCGCCATTGGGCTTGGGTAACCGGATAGCGTCCCATGAAGAAGCTGGGCACGGTGACCTCGTGTTGTGGACCTTCCCTATCCATCCGCTCAGGTTCATCCTCTGGGGAACCCATCAGGAAGCTGCCCCCTGGGATTAGTACCATCTCCAGGGTGGTGGTGTCACCTAGGGGTTCGGAGTAGTATTGGGCGGTGCCGGGGATGCGTTTTTGGATGAGGGTTCCGTAGGTTTCTTGACTAACGGATTCAGAGTGGACATAAGAGTAAGCATAATTGCTCAGTACCGCGCGAAAGTTTCTTTTGTTCACGGGTTGGCCCAACTTTTGCCCTAGGACTCGAAATAATTTAGAGCCTTCTTCGCGAATGTGACCGAGACTGTACCCTAATCCCATCTCCTCATAGGTATAATTTTCCCAAGCACGACGAAAAATATCTTGGTGTAAGTTGCTCAAAGGTTCGCCCGTGGCTTGATGAAAGAATTCATTCATCAGCCTTAGCGCTTCATCACACTCCATATCATCCGCTAAGTATTTTCTTCTCCTTAATCTAACTATTCAGTAAACAGTCTGCACTTTGAACTGGTAGACCGAATCAAGATGTAATCAGATATCATTACCTGGTGCCCAGGCTCTGCCTGGGACACCCCATCCCCGAGGCTCCGGCCTCCCCATCCCGATCGCGCCTACGTCCGATGACAATCCCGCATTTTGGGGCAAGCTAATCGGTAACGGAATGCTGACCATCCTCACCATGGCCCGATCGCGCTACCGATTTATTGAACAAGCTCCCCATTTCTTGACCTGTACCGTTGTGAATTGGATTGATTTGTTTAGTCAGCCAGAGTTGGCGCAAATTATCCTCAACTCATTGGATTTTTTACAACAACAGCAACGGTTGGCGCTCCATGGTTACGTGATTATGGAAAACCATTTGCATTTGATTGCGTCATCCAAAAACTTATCCAAAGAAATCGCTTGCTTTAAATCATTTACGGCCCGATCGATTGTGGATTGCCTGGAACAGCGGCGATCGTCTCCGTTGTTGGCGCAATTGCAGGCCCATAAGCTGCCGCATAAGACGGGTCAGCGGTATCAGGTGTGGCAGGAAGGGTCCCATCCGCAAGCGATCGTTAGTGAGGCGATGCTAGTGCAGAAGTTGGACTACCTTCACAATAATCCTCTGCGGCGGGGCTATGTGGATGATCCGGCCCATTGGCGCTATTCCAGCTATCGCAATTATGTTGGGCAGGCGGGGTTGTTGGCGGTGGAGGTGCTGGGGTGAGTGGGGATCTATGGGTAAGAGTGAGGCGGAGCCTCGGTAGGGTGCGTGTCCCAGGCGGAGCCTGGGCACGAGGGCTAAGGGCGAGGGAAGAGCCCTGGGGCTGAACAGACAACACGAAAACTGCCGTTGTTGCCGCGCGCACCCGCAAGATCATTGCTGCGAGAGGCAGAGCGACAAACCCTAGGATCGTTGTCCCAGGAGCCGCCGCGCAGTACATATAAATCATCTTCCCCCGCGTTTTGATCCACCCACGCATTACCATCGATAGGCGCACCTTCGTAGTTGATATGCCAGTGGTCAGCACACCATTCCCAGACATTGCCATGCATGTCGCACAGCCCAAAGGCATTGGCGATACCAAATTGATCGACGGGGGTAGTTCCTCTTCGGTATTCGCCCTTGGGGCCATCGTTATAGGTGTAGTTGCCGTCGTAATTAGCGAGGTCGGTGGTAATCATCTCCCCAAAGTGGAAAGGAGTCGTGGTTCCAGCACGGCAGGCATATTCCCACTCTGCTTCGCTGGGCAGGCGGTAGGGACGGCCTGTGTGGGCAGAGAGGCGGGCACAGAACTCGACCGCGTCGTGCCAGGATACCTTCTCTACAGGGCGGTGATCCCCTTTGAAATGAGCGGGATCGGGGTCGAGTTCCTGCTTGATGGGGGGTAAGCCTGCGACCCATCGCCATTGGGATTGGGTAACCGGATAACGTCCCATGAAGAAGCTGGGCACGGTGACCTCGTGTTGTGGACCTTCCCTATCCATCCGCTCAGGTTCATCTTCTGGGGATCCCATTAGGAACCTACCACCGGGAATTGCCACCATCTCCAGGACAACCTCCGGAGCCAGTTCTTCCACAAAGCGATAGGCTTGCTGGGCTTGATTCCAGACAACCCGCTCCCGGCCTTCCTGGCGCAACGTCGCAATGGTGAACTCAAAGGGCATCAGCTCCGGCAACGGGGTTTCTGGTTCTTCTTCTGGTTCTTCTTCTGGTTCCTCTTCCAGTTCCGCGTCTTCCTCCTCCAACTGCACCCAGGTAAACTCCAGCCGCTGCAACGGCGGAAACTGCACCAACGGCCCTGGCGGTGGCACCGGAGGCCGCGCTTCCATCGCCCTCACCAACTCCGCATACGCGCCCCCCAACCGCTTCACCGCCTGCTTCGTCACTGTGGCAAACTTCACCAAATCCGCCACATCCCCCCCTTGCAACTCCCGCTCCAACCGCAACAACGCCGTAAAACTGTAGAGACTCCGCCCAATCTTTTGCCCCACATACTGCGACACCCGATCGAGCAACTGTTCCGCCTCCCCCGGATCAGCCAAATCCAGCAACCGTTCCCGCACCCCCGCCACGAATTCATAGGCGGGTTCCGTTGCCTGCTCTGCCGCCGCTGCCCCAGCCTCCTGCCGAATCAACCCACTCATAAACACTTCCGCCAAATGCAACGGCGTAGACTCCCGCAGCATCGTCGCCTGAATCAAATAAATAATCGGCAACTGCACCGGAACGATCGCCATCAAGATCGCCAACCGCCGCGCCAATAACGACGCCGTTGTATTAAATCGATCGACCAACTGCTCCGCCGTCCAATCCCCCGCAGGCGTCGCTTCCGTCTGCACCCAGTCCTTCCAGCCCTCATCAAACCAAACCCCCGCCACCCGCTGCTCCCCAAACCCCGCCACCATCTTGGCCCACAACCCCAAAGACCCCGGCTCCAACGTCACGATCGGCAGCTTCAAACCGCGATCGGTCTGGCTATCAGACCAAACCGGCACCTCATGCAACAGCAACTCACGATTGGCGGCCCCCGGCGTCAGACTGCTCAGCTTCACCGCCACCCCCGATCGCAGCGCCGTCCTGCCCCACAACCGTCCCGGCAAGAACTGCATAATCGCGATCGGCCCCCGCAGCGCCCACAGCTCTAAACACGCCTCCTGGATCACGCCCTGCTGCCATGCCTCCGAAACACAATCACTCAGCACCAAAATCAACCGTCGCCCCGCCGGATCAATCAATTCCTTCAGGCTACGAGGCTTCTGTGGACGGGATCCAGGCAGATGGGTAAATAACTGCACCACATTCGTCGTCCCATTCGCCGCTTTGGTTTGTTCTTTAGCAGTCTGCGATGCCGTATCTTGGACAACCTTGAGATGCCACACATTCACCGATCGAAACGCACCTTGATGTTCCAGTAATTGCTTAAACGATTGCAGCGTATCCTGCCAAATAAAACTAGAGGGCGTGTATTCCATCACCAGCGCCACTTCCAACCAATTTTCCGGCTCCGGCTGCACCACCGTCATACAGAACTGCTGTTCCGCCGTTTGTTCCGCCGTTGCCTCCTCATCTAGCACCCGCCGCCGATAGGAATCTACCCTGCGCCGTAAGGGCCGCAACGATCGCCCGATCGCGAGGGTTTGCCGCAACGCTGGAGCCGTCGGCGTCTTAAACGGGAGTCCTGGAGCCGCTGGATTTGACTGATTGGGCTGATTGGGGCTTTGGGCAGGCTGTCCTTGGGCATACAACCCCAGTTCCGGCGGGGGTTGCGGGGGTGACGCTTCTCCTGTCACCGTTTCCGTCCGAATCTTGGGTGTAGCAGCGGCCTCCGTCGATCGATCTGCGCGATCGGATTGGCCCTCAACATACCGCGCCAACCACAGCGCATCCGCAATATTTTCCGCATCCCAATCAATTTGGGCGTGGCGCAGCCGAGCAATCAACTGCTCAAAAACGGATCGATCGGGCTGCTGGGTCATTCTGCACCTGGGCCAGATAATGATTTCAGCAATCCGTTCAGCAATCGATCGCGCAATTTATCCCGCGCTTCTTCCGTGGGTATGTCTTTTTGCAACAGTAAATAGATTGCATTCAGCAACTGATCCGTTGCCACTTCTTGACCCGCTTTATCCCGGATGTCCAGAAACTTCTTAATAATCGATTCTGCATCTTGCAACACGCTAGGAAACGACTGTTTTAAATGCGCTTCCACAATGCGAGCTAGCTCTTTTTCATCCGGTTCTCGCATGGCAAGACGAATACAACGCCGCAAAAACGGAGGCGGAAACTCCCGTTCTCCGTTACTGGTTAAGATCACAAAGGGAAATGTTGTACATTGCACATGACCGGCTTCAATCTCAACCTGGAGGGGTTGATTGTCGCCTTCGCTGGTATAGGCCGTATTGATCCGCACCCGAGGGGCTACTTCCTTAATGCGCTCTAGCTCTGAAATCCGAAATCGTCCTTCCTCAAAGACGTGCAGCAGATCATTCGGCAAATCAATATCGCTTTTATCAATTTCATCAATCAACAAAATCCTCGGCTGCTTCGGCGAACCGGTGGGCAAAAGCGCTGTCCCCAACGGCCCCAAGCGAATGTACTTGCCGATGTCTTCCACGGAATTTCGTGTTTTCGTTCCTGTTTTCGGTTTCTGCTGGGAATCCTGCAACCGCCCGATCGCATCGTAGCTATAGAGGCCATCTTTGAGCGTGGTGCGCGTCGTAATCGGCCAGTATAGCACTTCCCCCAGTTTCAACTCATTAGCCACTGCATAGGCCAGCGAAGTTTTGCCCGTGCCCGGTTTGCCCGTAATCAGCAACGGTCGCCGCAGATATAACGCCGCATTGACCATCTCAATCTCTTCCGGTCGCGGTTGAAAGGTTGCGCCCTTGTGTTGCTGCCGCGTCGCCTCATCCTGAAAAACGCGCCAACTGGGCGGATCGGGCAATCGCTCTAGCCCATCATGGGGAATCCCC
The DNA here is from genome assembly GCF_014697025.1 of Alkalinema sp. FACHB-956. Lineage (NCBI taxonomy): Bacteria > Bacillati > Cyanobacteriota > Cyanophyceae > Leptolyngbyales > Leptolyngbyaceae > Alkalinema > Alkalinema sp. FACHB-956. The sequence goes on from NZ_JACJRC010000035.1 coordinate 28,972, forward strand.
GTGCCTTGAAAGATTTTCCAAGTCGCACCCGTTTCTCCCGCAGCAGCACTGGGGTTTTCTAAAGGCTGACGATCGTCGGTTCCAGTCATAGCGAGCTATTGGGAAGAAGGATGTTGATAAGGACTTTTACTGGTGGGTGGCACTCGCTTAGGATTTTCCCACACAAACGCGAGGTGATGCCCCAATTCAAGGGATTGTGCGATGTTTTCCAGGTCATCATCGCGTTCCAATGCTTCTCGACGGATCGTGGTTACGCGATCGAGGAGTTTGCCTAACAGGATACTCCGACAGTTGCCGGGTAGATGATTGCTAGAACAAGGCTGATGTAAACAGCAGCCAGACGGCCCTGGCTCATCACCGGTTTCACCTAAGCAGCCCAAAACCTGTTGGCAAAACTGGTGCCCCCAAGCCTGATTGGGATGGTCTTTACGAACCCATAGCGCGATCGGGGTTCCCGTCCCAATCAAAACGCCTAACTCTTTCTCATCAGCGCTTGGCGGATAGGGTAATAGCAGTCCCAGCTTTTCATTCGGTTTGAGTTCCCGCTGCATTTGCTTGAGATTCTCGCTTCCTGTCACGAAGGCTGGCCCTGTCTGGAGACTCAGCGATGTCTCAAGCTGTTGCCACTTGGCTGCCCATGTGCCAAGAAATCGAGGGGATTCTAAGCGATCCTGCGATCGTAAGGAAACCCGATAACTGGCCACTAGTGCTTCCGGGATGGCAAAATCGCAGGGAATGGGCTGCTGTTCAATGCGCTGATTCATTAACACCATGGGTAGGAGAAGCTCAATCGTCAGCGCTCGCAAATCAACCCGTGCCCCCACCTGATCGAGGTAGTCGGCAAATAAACTGGGAAGTTGGCGATCGGGAATTCCAGTTTCAGGATCGAGATTCTCATCCTCCGGGGTCTGTCTGAGGTTTTGGAACGTCAGGGCCTCGGAGCCTTGTCCTGTTGTTGCATCATATTGGTTAAAATCACGAATAAACCAAGCATTGACGGTGTAATGCTTCTCCTGGCTCTCATGGGCTTTGACACTAATCAATAAACCAGGATATTTGGATTTAACCGATTGACGATTGAGCTTTTGGTTTTGCTGATCCTGGAGCTTTGTTCGCAGTGTATTTAAATTCTGGGTATAGCGTTGTGCCCACTGTTCCAACCGCGTTCTGACGTTATCTGATAGAGCTTGATTCAGCAAACAAGCTGCAAACTGCACCAGCATGGGTTCCTCAATCTCGCCGTCTGCCATCCCAGCCAAATCGTCTAATCGTGCCGATAGTGCTGTTTGGTAGGGAGAAGGAGTTCCCTCGCGACGGCAAACTTCGTAGGCAATTTGAATCTGCTCCGTCAAGCTGTTGTGTTCCGGTTCAAGTAAATCCAGTAGGGTTCGCTTCTGGATCAATTTCAGGGGCTTATTCAGCTTCTGCGTCGGAATCATGAACCCGACCTTAGCGGCTTCTCGCCTTTTGTCCCGCGCTACAATCATGCCCACAAAGGCGCTGACCGATGGACACCACACTGGCGCACCACTAAACCCTTCCTCAACCGCTAATCCAGGTTGCTTTGTATCCTCGATCTGTTCCCAATCCCCAGGGGCGATCGTGCCTCGACTTTCTGCGATTAAATTGCGTCCCGCCTGATCCCCCTTTGGGAAGCCAAACGCCTGAAGTCCCACCGGACTCTCCGTTCTGATAAATGTCTCCAAGCCGATCGGTGGGATAGCTAGAACGGTGTCCAACCGTAAAACCGCATAATCACTCCCATAGTCTCCCTGCAACTCGTGCCCAATGACCTCTGCTGTGTAAAGTTGCTCACCAGGGCTGAAGGGAAATGCCAGCGATAGGGTCGAGCCGATCGGGTTGTCTTGAGGGACCCCACAGGCATTCACAACGTGGGCACAGGTCAACACGTAGCGATCGGCCACCAAAAAGCCAACGCCAACCACTTGGTTCAGCGCTGAATAAATTCGAGCGATCGCCTTTTTTCCGTCTTCAAACGTCATGCTGATTTTCCAGCCGTCTGGCTCTGATTCCACTTCAGTTTGACTTCAAAGGTCACTTCTCCCCCTACGGAGCTAATGATAGCCCCTGCTTCAGCACTGAGTTTTAACCCAAACGTCACCTCAATTTCATCGGCAGGCGTGGTCATCCCAGATCTCAACTTGTTCAGTACCGTCGAAGCTACCGGCTTGACTCGATCCAAGGCTTGCTCTAAAGACACTTGCGCCTGATACACCAGTTTTCCAGTACTGACCGAAGCCACGGGTTGAATAGCACTCCCTTCCGGTTCGTCCACTTCCACCAGGACTGAGGAACCGTCTTCGAGGGTAAACTGGGCGATCGCTTTTTCCATGGGAGTCATTCCGTAGGCTGACTAATATTCCTTCACCACTATCAACTATAGTTCCGCAGAATTGACAAGCCTTCTGATGGTTTCTGGCTGTGGCTAATCGCTGTCGGCTTGTTCGGCCAGTTCTGAAACGACACTGTTAATCTCTGTTTCTAATTGCTCGATCGTCGGTAGTTGGTCTTCCAACTGCTTCGGCAAGCGATGGGTCGAAATCGCGATCGGTTAATTGACATTTCTAAGGGCGTACTCAGAGATCGTTTTCTTCTTGTCTCGGCATAGGATGATCCCGATCGTCGGGTTATCGCTAGGATGCCGCAGCAAATCATCGATCGCCGCCACATAGAAATTCATCTTGCCGGAATACTCCGGTTTGAAATCCGTCATCTTCAGATCGATCGCCACATAACACCGTAGTTTGAGGTGATAGAAGAGCAGATCAACAAAAAATCACGGATATGGGTAATGAGTGCGGTTTCTAAATCCCGTTCCAGAGCATCTTTGCCCAGCGATAGTTGCTAAAGTGTCACCAGACATAGAAGAATCGGCCCTCCTCCCAACCACAACTTTCGCAGAGATTTCCCGATCGCATATAAATACAGCCTAGAATAAAGCATCGAATTCGACTCCGAATTAAGTGCTATGATTCCTCTGCAAAATATTCAGTCCCTGACCGACTTCAAGCGCAATGCCAGCAATTATGTAGAGCAGGTGCAATCAACCCATACCCCACTCATCCTCACCGTCAATGGCAAAGCAGCAGTGGTGGTGCAAGATGCAACATCCTTCCAGGCTCAGGTCGATCGCCTGCAAGCCCTAGAAGCAGAATTACAGGAACTCAAGCGAGTGGCCCTCCGGCAGGATCTGGCAGTGGGGCTACAACAGCTTCAGCAAGGGCAAACCACTGAATATACCGAAGCAACGTTGCATCAACTCTTTGATGACATCAAGATGCAAGGTAGATCGGAGCTAGGTCGATCGGTATGAGGGTTGAGTTGCGATTGACGGAGCAAGCTCAACAAGACTTGCGGGATATTTGGCGGGGCTGGGCGGAATATAGCGGGTTAGAGCTTGCCGATCGTCGTTTGGATGAAATTGAAACAAAGTTTCGCCTACTCTTGCAGTTTCCCAATGCAGGGCGTATTCGGGATGAGCTTCAACCCGGCATCAGAAGCTATCCAGCGGGAGAAGTGGTGATTTTCTATCGTGTGGCAGCATCTGTCCTGGAAGTTGTGAGGGTACTGCATGGCAGACGGGATGTGGAAGCCGTCTTGCAGGAAGAGAGCTAAATCCCGATCTCTGTTTGGCAATGGGTTGCCAAATCGTAAAGGTGATATGCAGCCAACCTAGCTGGCTTTGCGTTCCATCCCAAAGGCAACCAGGGGACGACAATCCGTGAAACTCACCGCATCCTCATCCAGGAAACTCGCGATCGCCATCTCGATCACCGCCTCGATCGGGTAGTCCATTTCCGCAGCATAGGCAATGAGTGCCGCCTTAATTTTTTCCGGGACTGCCTCCAGAACAGTCTGAGCAGCCGTTGCAGAAAAATGATCCGTGTGGGTGTTTTGCATAGGGATTAATCCTCTAGCTGCCTGATAACGATGTTATAGCTTGGGCGAGAAAGCTGAATCATCGTCGCTTCAATATCCAGCATATTCTGCCAAGCCCGAAACCTGAGAATATCTGCCACGACTCGAACATCATCCGGGTCTAAGCGATCGATAAAGGCCCAGGCCAGGGCTTTATGGCCAGAGCGTAACCGGCGCTGGATATTGGTGGCTTTACCGATGTAGAGCAAGCCGTCCGTTCGATGCCGAAAGCCATAAATCCCGGTACGAGCTGGCACCGTTTCAAACTGACGAGTCAGAACGTGGCAAGTATCGAAGGGAACCGATTGAAAGCGATCGAGGATTCGTTCAGCTTCCTCTCGCACAAAATTAATCGACACGCAAACGCCTCAAAGCCTTCTATCAAAGGTATTTCATTATTTTCCAGATTCTGGATTCTGGTAACTGGATTCCAGAAAGCTAAGTTTTTCGCGCATCTGCTCGATCGATTTCACCTCTGTCCAATCCACCGGCATCGCCTTTAACAACTCGATCGCGGCCTGTACCCAAACCTCTTTAGGGATCTTTTGTCCATGCTTCCGTTTACCCTGCTTGAGCAAGTCGTCTAGCCAGTCATTCAACTCGATCGGGAGCCGGAGGGTGATTTTTTCGAGTTCTCTGGATTCTGCTAAAAATCCAGTTTCTGGTTTCCAGTTTCTGGTTTCCAGTTTCTGGTTTCTGGATTCTGGATTCTGGATACCAGATTCAATCTCTTCACCGCTGGCAGTCTGAGAGTCTTCCTGGTTTCCAATTTCTGGAGTCTGGTTTCCAGTTTCTGTTTTCTGGAAAATTCCCTTATCTAATGGAGCAACGGCTAAGGGATTTGTCCCCAGAACGGATTTCCTTTTAGAACTGGTCATAGTGCCATCACCTCATTCACCAACGATTGATAAGCTTTTGCCCCACTGCCACTCGGGTCATATTCAAAAATCGATTGCCCATGGCTGGGAGCTTCACGCAGCTTGACGGTTTCAGGAATTAGCGTCTCAAACATCCGATCGCCAAAATGGTCTGTTAAGGAAGCCAAGACTTCTTTGCTGAGATTGTTGCGTCCGTCGTAGCGAGTGGCTAGCGCTCCAGCAACTTCGATCGGGTGGTCAAGATACTCGCGGACCAAGGTCAAAGCGCGTTCGATGCCTTGAATTCCCAATAACCCGAGGTAACTCATATCCACCGGGATAATGACTTTCTCGGCGGCCATCAATGCATTCACGGCAAATACCCCAACGTTGGGGGGGCAGTCGATCAAGATGAAGTCATATTGCTTCTCTATGGGTGCGATCGCTTTTCGGAGCAATAGTTCTCGCCCTGGTAACCCTGAGATGGGAATCTCTTCTTCCGCTAACAGAATGTTGGAGGGGACAACATCAACCCCGGATGAAGTGGGTACGATCGTCTCCTGAATGGAAGATTGCCGTTGCAGTACGTCTTTAAGTTGGGGGCCAAGCTGCCAAATTTGGATACCGAGGGATGCAGCGGAGTTCCCTTGGGGGTCGATGTCGATGAGGAGAACTCGTTGCTGATGAAATTTGACTAGGCCAGCGGCGAGGTTGTAGGTAGTCGTTGATTTGCCTACCCCTCCTTTCATGTTGAAGATTGCAAGTTTATGAGCCATAGGGGAATGCGCTGACAGGGGCTATGACCGATCGGACATCGCATTCAATATACAGAAACCAGAAACCAGATTCAAGATTACAGTATATGGATTCAAGATTCTGGAGTATGGATTCAAGAAACCAGAAACCAGATTCCAGGTGAAAGAGATGTCTGTTTCTCAATAGCTCCAAGTGGCGTGGTCTAGGGGGGATTGCTTCAGGTATTCGCGGGACTGCTGCCATGTCGGGAGGTACTGATCCATGTAAGCTCGAAAGCGATCGGTGTGGTGACGAGTAGTGCTCTTGCGTACAGGACAGAGAAAAATAACCCTAAGCTGGTAGGTTTCTGCTCAAAGCTTTCGATGATGCCTGATTATTCTCCATCCTTTCAGAAATAGGACTATCCACAGAAGCAATTTCCCTCTAGTGGTTTGTCATCCATAAAATGAAGGATAGAAGTTCTTTTAAACTCAAGTAAAACAACCGTTTGAAACTTCTTTAACCCCTCAAAATAAACTGGACAGACCACTAGTCTTCTTCAAAGTCATAGCTAGTGAACTTGAGGGTTCGGCAGTTTTCAGTGACGGTGCGAACGACAGCGTCTGGAACGCCATCAGGGGTTTTGACCTGGATTTCTACAGTTACCTCAATGTCTGCATTGAGGCTGCTGAGGTGCTGCAATACTTCGTCGGCAATCTGCCCTACATCCTTGATTAATCGGGTGGGGTTGACCTTGACTGCTCCATAAAAGCGATTTACTTGCTTAGTAGGAGGTGGGGAAACAGGTTTTGTCCCACCTCCAGGAGGATCGGTGCGATCGCCCTTCCCCTCCACACCCGGATCGGAACCAGGCTGGTTCTTCTTCTCGTCTTCTGCCTGTTTTCTCGCTGCTTCGTCTGCGTCCAGTTGTCGTTGGGCAACCTCTGGTTTGACAAGCAAATTCTGGCTACTGAGGGTCGCAGTAAAGGGATCGTTGGGTCCAGCTTTTAGTCCTAAATATCGTCCTTTGGCCTCTTCCCAGCCAGTGGCGTAGGCAAAGTTTTCAGACCAGAGGAGAGCGGTTACTCCTTGCTGAATCGCTTGCAGTAATACCTGCTCATTGCTGAGACGGGGGAGGTACAGGTAATTGCTTAGATACGACCACAGGCGTTTTGTGTCGATGTGATCGGAATCCCGCCATAAGTAGGGATCAAGGGCTTCCATCCGAAGGCGGTTCGCAGCGTAAGTGACAATTAGATATTCCTCATGCACTGCCTTGCGACTGGCTCGTAGCACTGGGGAGTCTTGCCCTTGGAGTCGTACTTCTGTCCAGTCGGTCTGTTGTTTGGGGTCACTGGCATTCGTTCGGTGAGTGGGGACGAGCATCCATTGGTAGGCTTCCTTCAGCAGATTGTCTACCAGATCATTAGTCTGTTCCCGTTTTGTGTTTGCCTGCTTGCCCTGGAATGGGTCAAGGTTGAGTAGTTCCTTATCTCGCACGATCGAATCCCAGGCGAGAAACTGGCAAACGTTTTGCTCCAGCAGCGCCAGCTTGGACTTATCGGGAGCCAGAAACAGAAGCAGGTTTTTGCAATAGCGGGGGCTGGCTCCTTTAGTGGTGAGAATTTGATCGCACTGCTGACGGGCAGGGGTATCGGTTGACTTGCTGATATGGGGATGCTGTGGTCCCAGGACGACCAGACGTACACCCATCGATTCATCATCCGGGATGTCAGCCGTTGAATCTGGGGCAATATGGACCCCAGCAAATTCTCCTCGCTGTTTGTCGAGCTTTAGCCGACGGACAATTTCTTCCCAGATCTTTTCTGGATCCTCCCCAATTTGGGTTGCTCGGTCTTGAGCTGTGCGAGTGACGTTCGGCTGAGTTGAGATCCAATAGCGATCGCCATCGATGTATATATAACTTGCCTGATCAGTCAGTCGTCGGAGGGCATCGCCAAAGATAGGGACGGATTCTCCCGGCTGCACACAGCCCAATTTGATACGACGATCCTGTAAGCCTCGGTTGGCGGCTCGTAAAGTAGGGGCAGAGCCAAGATAAATGGTACGGGTGACACGGCGGCAGGCAGAGTAGCGACCCAAGTTTGGGTTCTGGTTGTCGAGGGAGACAGGGAGAGAGTTCGTGCCATCGACATCTTTTTCAATCACCGGCACCCAGTTATCATCCAGGTAGCGGGTAAGTTCGGACTGCACTTGCGCGTCATCCATTGCGACGCTGGCTGGCATAATCAGCAGGTTCTTGTCTCCCCGATCCCAGAGGGAATGGATCACCTTTGCCATCAGTCGCAACACGCCACGAGTCCGCTGAAATTTGTCGAGCGTTGACCAGTCAGAGTACAGCCGATCGAACAGTTCAGGGTGAATGGGATACGCTTCTTCCAAGCGGCGTTTGTAGCTGGCTTCGCGGCATTCGGAAGGAAACTCTGCTGCCTGAGATTGGTACATCTCATAGAAGGCACGGATCACCGCATCACGAGCGACGTAGGAATTGGAGTCGATCGGCTGAAACAAGCGACGACGGACAATTTCAAAGCTTTCTTCTGCGCTGGCGGGTCGCCAGGGAGACTCCACCCGACCGATCGCATTCTTGAGCCGATCTAAAGCATCCTGACCGCGATCGCCGCCAATCTCGATATCGGAGGAGGGAATACTGGCTACTAATAACGTGCGATCTGCGTTTTTAGCTGACTCGCTCAGGGTTTGGGCGAAGGTGAAGTGGGTATCGAAGCTACCTGCTGGCAGGTCATTCTCGAAGTGAAGCTGTCGGGCGTAGGACACCCACTCATCAATCAGGATCAGACAGGGTGAATACTTGTTGAACAGGAGTTTAAGGGTATCGCCAGGATTGGTAGAGGTTTCATCCGCTTGGCGCACCATCTCATAACCTTCTTTACCGCCAAGCTGCCATGCAATTTCACCCCAGAGCGTCCGAACAACCGTACCGTCTTTTTTGGTGTGGGTTTGACCAGGGGAGATCTTATTTCCTACCAGCACGACGGTTTTGACATCTTGGGGAGGTTCAGGTACGTTTGCCGCTTCAAAGACAGGCTCCAGTCCCGGTAGCTGATTGGCGGAAACGCCAAAGAACAGATGGTAGAGGGCAAGCATGGCGTGGGTTTTGCCACCACCAAAGTTGGTCTGAAGCTCGATCACGGGGTCGCCTTTATCGCCGCTCAAACGCAGTAATGCCCCAGTGAGAAGCTGTTTGAGTCCTTCGGTGAGATAGGTACGCCGGAAGAATTCGGTGGGGTCGCGGTATTCGTCTGATCCTTCGTCTAAAAAGACTTGCCAAAGGTCAGCGGCGAATTCTGCTTGTTGATAGCGTCCAGAGGCAACGTCTTGGTGGGGCATCACCACTTCGCGCCAGGGCTTGAGTCCTCCGGTGGGTGTGCCTTCCATTGGGGCAACGGCAGCACGGCGAGTTTCCCGACGCGCCTGTTCTTCGTAACGCTGCCGCATTAGCTCGCTTCGCTGCTTCTCAACAGTGTCGGATTGCTCGGCTGCGCCCACCGAATTCAGAAGGCGAACAATGCTATCAAGAGCACGGTAAGCATCTTCAGTGGATACGGCTGTAGAACCATGTGCCCAAGTATTACGGGTGTTGCGAAGTTCACTAATGAGGGTGCGCTCAGTTTGCCCTAAGGTTTGCTTGAAGACCTCATCCCATTTGCCCCACATCAACTTCAGTTGAGCCGCAATATCCTCTTTGAGAATGTCTTCAGGCTTACGACGAAGGGTGTTATCTGGGTCAATATGGGGAACGGATGCCAGCAACCACCGATCTCTGTAGACCGCTTTCATCTCACGCTCAATATAGGGATACAAGCCTTCCTTGAGCAGATTTAACGCTCTACCGACCCGTTCGTGATTGCTAATGGACATAACCTAAATCCCTAGTTCAATTTGAGTGGGCGTTGAGTTTTGTTTTTCCGTTGCCAGTCGAGCAATTTCAGACCAGGAGATGACTAGGCTGTTGTAGGCGATCGCTTCCTGCGTCCAACCTTTGCGATCGCAAATGCTGTAGAGCCGGTAGGCGAGATCCCGTGCCACTTCTCCTAAGTTGCCCAATTGCGCTAGTAGATGAGCCGCACCCGTTTCTCCGTTCTGATCGAGTGCCCGAATGAGATGCTGAGTTGCTTCCCAAACGGGAATTCGATTGTCTTTGGCAGGATTCCAATCTTTGGGGAGGGCATCGCGGGGGACGAGTTGCACTTTCCCAGCTTTGGCAGTGAGGATTCCGGCTTCTGTCATGCCTTTGATGCTGGTATTTTTGGCTTTGGAAAGAGTTTCTGCGTCGCCAAATTGCCCTTCGCTGAACTGGTATTGTTCAAACCATGCCAGTGCCCAACGAGTATCGGTATCGAATTCGCCTTCTTGCTCAGCCAGAAATTCATCGAGGGTCTGGTTGATGAGTTGCAGGGCAGTGCGTATCCGCATGGGTGAACCATCCGATTCCAGTACTTTGGCATAGCGGGAGAAAATTGCCATACCTGGACCAATACTTGACTGTGCTAAGTCCACTGGAGCAATGTTGCCCTGCTGAAGTTTCTTAATAGCATCGGGTAACTCTTGCTTTAGTTCATCCACAAAGCGACGGCGAGTAGTGGATGGAGCATTTTCAGGACGGGGACGACAAACAAGGACAATAGAAGAAGCCAGAGCATTGGAACCAAAATCACGCATTCTCCCGCTTCTTTCTGTTCGTATAGGTAACGTTCCAGTAATTGAAAATCCTTCCCTAAGAAGTCCCTCAAGCATTGTTTCCCAACCTGTAGACGAAACTAGGAGAGAGGCTTTTCCTTCTTCTTGCTCTGTTTCCGCTTGTTTAAAGGCGTAGTAAATGGTAAATGGGTAATCGAAATGTTGAACCTTCCTTATCCGCAGAAATACACTTCCCAAACCTTTTTCAAAAAACTCTTGTGCCTCTTTACGTCCACCGTGCCGAACCTGATCTGCTACTAATTCTTGGGTTTTAGGAACAAGAAGCGTACTGAATAAATTTGGATAAATACCACCTAGAAAACGACGAAGCCAAACATAGAAAAAATCAGATAAATCAGCATATGGAATGTTATCGTAATACGGTGGATCAGTAGAAACAATTATTGGTTCAGACGAATCTAAAAGTCTTGAATCTTGTTGTTCTACCTTTGCATCATTATCTGAAAAAGAGTTGTTCAGCACCTTTTCTATCAACTCCCACTGACGACTAAAATTTCCTGAAGAATCACTAAAAGGATTTCCTTCAGCAAAGTCCCATGACATTGAAAGAGCATGGCGTGAGAAGGTAGGAGCAATTTTTAAGTGTTCTGGATTTGCTTGCCAATGACAAAGTGCAGACGAGAGATCTGTTGCTTTACTTAGTCCCAGTCCCAAATAAGTTACGACAGCATCAGCATAGGCTGTTGAGCCTACCCCTCCGTTTTCAAAAGGAAGGCTATCATCAGGCAAAATCTTGCAGGCATCATGCGTAATTTTTTCTCGAACTTCACCCAGTAAAGAACCAAAAGTAGATAAAGCAGTGAGCTGGCGTTCCGTAAATAATTCATAATGCTTCATCATCCCGTAAACAGGAGGAGTCATATGGCGCGAGTTCTGAATGATTTCGGTTTCGGGCTTCCACTCCGCTTGTGCTTGATTAGCAATTTCTTCGTGCTTACCGGAAGGTGACAAGAAGACTCTCCCACTATCGCCCTCTGCAACAATTGCTATTAGTTGAACTCGCATTTGTTTGTTCCTGCCCTCTCCTCGCAGGTATTCAAAGGGAACTGGTGTTTGGCAAGCAAGACAAACAGCCCCTCGGCGAGTCATTGTTCCTGTTGACTCAGGATTTTTACCAGAAATTGCTTCAAATGTGACAATAGGAGGAGTTTGACTACGATCAATAACAGGTTTTATATGAGCTTCACTACCCTTCCTATTTGAAAGGGCAAATGATCTAATCAAGGGCATTTGACAGCCACACGCTGGGTTAGGACACTTTGCCGTTCTTGCCCATAACCAAGCAATTACTGTTGCCGATCCTCCTCCCTTGTCCGATGGTAGCGCCACTTCAGGATACAGATGTCCAATTCGTTTCTCTGCCTCATCCCGTATCCATTTGCCGTAGTAGCACAAATCTTCCGCTACCCCTTGCAATCCTTTCCACTGATTGACCTTTAGTTTCTGTTGTGATTCCGGATTTACTGGGGGTAGATCCTTAAACTTAGGCGGAATCTCAGTCAAAGCTTTATTAATCAATACAGCAACAGGATTTAAGTCGCTGGCATGAGCCTTTAATCCCAATCGCTGTGCTTCCAATGGAATCGAACCACCTCCGGCAAACGGGTCATAAACCGGAGGTGCATTTTCAGCCAAATAATGCCGTACTGCTTCTGGCGCTGTTGGGGGTTCATCTCCTCGATTCCACGCAATGCTGCGGGCAATCTCTCGCTGTGCCGCAATCAACACACCCGAATTTGGGTTATTGATGTCATCCCAAGACACCAAGCCCCGAATGACTTGCTTCGTGTTGCCCTTTTTATCCGTTTCGATGGTGATCCGCCCCAAAATATCAAACAATCGCTGTCGTTCAGCAATTTGCGCTTCTTCAGTCGGAAACTTATCAGGATGGCTTGATGGATCATCCACCAACGACGCAAACAACACTGCCCGACAAGCCGCCAACGGTCGCCGCGCCCACCAGAGATGCAACGTACTGGGATGTCCATGCCGAATCGACTTCTCTCTCGCCGATTCCATATTGATTGCTTCTAGCGGTAGGGCAACTTCAATTAGCTTTTTGCGGTAGGTCATTGAATTTTAGATTTAAGATTTTGGATTTAAGATTTTGGGACTACTGAATCTGTTCTCGTACCCATTGGCGAAATGCCTTCAGTACCTTATTTCTGCCCAATGTTTTACTCTCCCTCAAATAATGAGGAATCACTTGTTTCAGATCTAAACCTGGGAAATTCGGGCTTTCTAGCACTTCCTGGTATTTCCCAAAATCCAACACATTGATTTGCAGATTCCCCTGATCAAATCGCCAGAGTTCAGGCACCTGCAATGCCTCATAAATACTGGGATGAGTCCGAGAGGTAACATCAATCTCGATCGCCAAATCCGGCGGTGGATCAACACTTAAATCAATTCGCTTCTTGCCGCGAATTGCCGCCTCATTCTGAATATAAAAACACTGGTCAGGCTCTAGCCCTTGAGCCATAGGCTTTTTGAAGGTTGTTGAACCCAAACTACGAAACTCAATATCCAACTCTTCTAACAATGCCTTGATCAAATCCCCAATAATTTCCTTATCATCCTCATGCTCCGGTAACGGCATCATAATCTCCAGCAGTCCATTGTCATACGCCAATCGAGACCCGCGATGGTCTCCCAATTCATCCAGGATGGTTTCAAATTCCTGCCAAGTAACATCCTCTAATATGACTCGCTGCCCCGGTGGTACATTGATTCGCTGTAACTCTAGTAGCATGGTTTTACTCCCTTCAATAAAATTTTCCACCCAACTTTCGGATATATAAAACCATTATCGAAGGACTTCCCAATCCTCTAATGCCGTTGCGAGTTCAAATGGCTCATCATAGTAATAGAGACTGTTCTGAAGAGAATTTACCGCTCCATGTTGCTGAGAGCTAGAGACAGATTTTTTCAAGATAATCACTTCCACCGCCTCCCCCGCTTGAAACGGCAACCCTTCCAGAACTAACGTGCCATTCTCAGACAAAACCGCTTCAACCTTATGAGCCTGCATCGCAGTAACCTCCCCCCTGAACTACCGCATGATTCGTCATTCTGGATTCCTCCCCTGTCCCCATAACTCCTTCCAGTTATAGTTCACACTGTCTGCCTTAAAGTCTGGCTCCTTCTGGAAGGGGTTCAGCACATACCGCACCACACACCCATTATCTCCAACGTTATAAGTCCCCTTCGTACTGGAAACCTTAAACGCATCCCCTTCAGGAAAATCCGCCGACTCTGGCACCTGCACCAACGCCAGCACAAAGTTTTCTGGCTTATTCAGTGCGGTCAAGATTTCATTCTTCGTAACCGTAACCGTTTCTGCCCCCTTAATCCGTCCCTTCACCTCAATAAACTTCACCCGTCCCGGTTGCTCTCCATTTCCCGGAACCCGCGATTCAACATCATAGCCGCACTTCTCTCGACTGACATCTTTTGGGTCATGCCCCAACGCCCGCTCCGCTGCCATCACCGTCTGCATTGCCAACATCTCAACCCGCTTCGTCTCCCTGGCAAACAAATCAGCCTCCGATCGCCGCTTGCCCTGCGCCCGTTGCAGAAATCCGATCGGGATAACCAACGCCCCACCCACCACCACCGGCGGCAGGGGAGACAGCTTCCGTTCCTGCTCCAATTCCGTCAACCGTCGCTGGAGGCGAGACTCCAATTCATCAGCTCTGGCTCTGGCTTTCGCTGAGTTGATCTTGGCGTTGACCTTACCTGCCGCTTCCTGCTGCTTCAACTGCTCCGCCTGCTGATCCCAGTAATAGATCTCCTTAGTCAGCCGCTCCTTGACTGCCTTCATCGTCTTGGCAACCAAATCCTCTTTGCGCTGCTTCACCTCTCGCAAATGCTCCGGCATCAAATGAGCGATCGCATACTTCGTTGCCTGGGGTTCCAGATTATTCTTCAGCCAATCCTGCTCCAAAACTGGGGTAATGAACGGTTTCTCCTCTTCACGCAACGGTCGGTAGTTGAGATAGGGTGCATACCCAGCATTCTGAGTATTGCCCTCCCCATCAATTTCCACATACTGCATCCGTCGCGACACCACCCGGCGCTTACCGCTGCTGTCGGTACTGGCATCCTGGATCGAATGCTCCAGATAAACCAGCGCCCGTACCTGTTCACCAAAATCATTCTCATCCACCAGCACCGCTCCTTGCTTCAGCAAGTCTCGATGCCGTTCCAGCGTAATCTCCGTCACCGCTTCCAGCAGAGGATGCCCCGGACAGATAAAGGCAGCTGGGGGCTTGCCGGGGACATTAATCAGTCCCTTCTCAAAACAAATCCGCTCGTAGCTCCGCAGAATCGGTTCCCTCACTCCAATCTGCCGATCCTGGCTACGAATAATTGCCGGAACGTGGGTAATCTCATACCGCTTAGGTTCCCGCTGCTTGGCAGTTCCTCCCAAATTGGCAAACGCCTCCAGGAAGAATGCCGCAATAAAGTGGGGCTGGAGCCGCCGAGCCTCTGCCCGCTCCATGTCTTCTCGAATCTGCTGCACTCTGGAGGCATCCATCGTGTCTCGCGCCAGTGCCCGCTCTTCCAACAGTTCGCGCAACCGTTGCTGATCCAGACGGTCTGCCACCACTTGATTCAGCTTTGCCCGAATATCAGGGCGATCGCCGTATCGAATGGCTTCAATCAAAAGGTCGCGTAGGTCTTTGCCTGCGATCGCCTTACCCAATACATCAAAGACTTTACCGCCCAATGCCTTCTGTTCGAGATCCAGCTTGCCGAGCAGCGTCAGGTACACCTCACCCTCACGGGTTTCCTCTGCTACCAGGTTCCAAAGATGGCACACTTCCGTTTGTCCAATCCGGTGAATCCGTCCAAACCGTTGTTCTAGCCGATTCGGGTTCCAGGGCAGGTCGTAGTTCACCATCAAATGCGCCCGTTGCAAATTTATCCCTTCTCCAGCCGCATCCGTTGCCAGCAGCACTTGAACCGTCACATCCTGCTTGAAGGACTCCTCTGCCTTCTTGCGTTGTTCGCGTCCCATACCACCATGGATCATGACAACGGCTTCAGAGCGACCAATGAGCGTCCGAATGCGATCGGCAAGGTAATTGAGCGTGTCGCGGTGTTCGGTAAAAATCACCAGCTTGCGGCGATGCCCATGTGCGTCAAACAGCTCTGCCTCGTTTTGCAAGAGGTTGGAGAGTTCCTCCCACTTCTTATCCTTACCGCTGCGTTTCACCTTCAGCGCCAACTGCTCAATCTGATTCAGTTGCTCAATTTCAGCTTGTAGTTCAGCCACCGTCCGCGCTGCCGTCGCCTGGTCCACCACTTCCTCTTCGGTAGACTCCCGCTCATCCTCTGGCACATCATCAAAGTCGTCTTCCCAGTCCTCCGGGTCGATCGTGCGCCCAAAATCAAGACGGGCACCCAGTCCTTGCTTGAAGGCTTCCTCATCTTGAAGTCGTTTCTGCAACCGCTCCCGGCGACGATGGATTGACTGATAAATTGCTTCTGGAGAAGATGCCAACCGCCGTTGAAGAATGGTCAACGCAAAGCCAACCGTACCCTTGCGCCCATTGTTCTCCAAATTTTCTGCCCGATCGAACTCGTTTCGCACATACTCCGTGACCTTGTGATAAAGCTGCTGCTCCAGGTCTGAAAGACGGTAGCCAACGGTATACGCTTTACGTTCTGGGAACAGGGGCTTGCCGTCAAACTTGAGCAAGTCTTCCTTCACCAACCGTCGCATCAAGTCCGAAGTATCGGTCGTGTTGGTGCCCCCTCGGAACCGACCCTCAAAGCGATCGCCATCCAGCAATGCCATAAACAGTTGAAAGTCTTCCTCTTTCCCGTTGTGGGGTGTTGCCGTCATCAACAACAGGTGACGAGTAATGTCCCCCAGCAGCTTGCCCAGTTTGTACCGCTTCGTCTCTTTGACCTCACCCCCAAAAAAAGAGGCGGACATCTTATGTGCCTCGTCGCAGATCACCAAGTCCCAATCGGTCTGTGCCAGCTTCGCCTGCAAATCGTCATTTCGACTCAGCTTGTCCAAACGCACAATAAGTAAGGGAATTTCGGTAAAGGCATTCCCCGTTCGCGCCGCCTCAATGCGATCGTTCGTCAGAATTTCAAACGGCAGATGGAATTTCTGGAATAGTTCATCCTGCCACTGAGCCGCCAAACTGCCAGGACAAACCACCAGGCATCGGTGCAGATCCCCCCGGATTAGCAACTCCCGCATCAACAACCCAGCCATAATCGTCTTTCCGGCTCCAGGGTCATCCGCCAGCAAAAACCGTAAAGGTTGCCGGGGAATCATCTCCCCATAGACTGCCGTGATCTGGTGTGGCAAAGGTTCAACCAGCGACGTATGAACTGCTAACAGTGGATCGAAGAGGTGCGCCAGTCGAATTCGATGTGCCTCTGACACCAAACGCAGTACGGCTCCATCCCCATCAAAACTCCAGGGTTGCCCAGTGGTGACAATCTCCAAGTCAGGTTCGCGATCGCGCAAAACCAGTTCATGACCCAGATTGCCAGTGGCATCCTTATAAACCAGTTCAATCACATCATCGCTATGCTGGGTCACATCCACGATAATGACATGGTGATTCGGCAGAATCCCTTTAACCGTCGTGCCGCGAACCAAGTCCTCAAGCTGAACCATACGACGGTGCTCCTGGAGATAGGGGATCAGATGTATACCGTTCTAACAAAGCCTTGCCTGTTTCTCCAAACTCTTGGGCTAACTGCTGTAGCTGCCTAAATAATAGCGAGGAAGGCTGCATTCTCCCGTTCTCCCATCGGTTTACGGTTTCGTAAGACACACCAACCCGTAGCCCAAACTGCTCCTACGTCAATCCAGAAAATTGGTTCAACTCTTGGATGAAGCGACCCGATTCTGGCTGTTTGAGTAAGTAGGGCTTTTGCAAAGAAGTTGGGCAGGATATGACGTACATCATATTTATGGTTCTCCCTTCTATGTCAAATACAGCAGCATCTTAACCACCTGAGGTAAGGAAATTTTTCTTAACCATTTCCTTATCTCGCCTTGGTGGGATAACCAAAGCGGTTGGAAAAGATTACTGAACAATTTGTGCTTAATCATCCAACCCTTGATTTGATGCAATTGGCTAGAAGTCTTCCCCCATTGCATCACTGCACATTGGCTTCGAGCGATTAATCCACAAAATGAATACATTCATCTTTTCACTGGTACATCAGTTGAATCGACAACTTATCTTTTCCTCTGCTGGGAGTGTCTGAAGCAGGATAAATCTCGATACAGATTGTGCTGTTCATCCTCATGAGTTTGTCTAAGCCCACTCACGCTTAAAAAGTCACATGACTTAGAAATGTAGTTCCCGATGGGAGACTAGATGGCGTGTATGTCTTACTCCCAGGCAGATCGCAGCGCCTCATCAGCTTCCAATTTGCCGACCTCCAAGTACTTCGCCAAATTGCCAATGTCTTGATGCTGCGTAATCTGCTGAAGTGTCCGCAGACTATGGCCCTTCTCAAAATGCAAATAGGTCAGCAGAGATCGCCGAAAACTATGGGTACTCACCCCCCGAATCCCCAAATAATCCACCGTCTCCCGCAACGCCTTATCACAGGCCCGAG